>JBMZVD010000031.1:0-23881 GCA_049625305.1 Flavicella sp. | reverse complement strand
TTCTTCATTTATTTATGTTACAACTACAAAATTACTATATTTTTCAGACAAAAAGTATCAATATTTAACATTTCATAAAGCTATGATTCTTTAGGTTTTTGTATTTTTGTTAAAATGTATTTTTTTTAATTTTTTAAATAAAAAAGAGTCCTCTAATTATACTAAATGATTATATTGTAATTACAAATATAGACTCAAAAATCACATCACTTCATTTAAACAAGCTCAAATACCTAAACTTTGATTAAAAATAACAACTCATACAAAGACCCCAAGTTATATCTAATTTTCCTTCTTATTTTAGGAAGTGTTTTTAGTTTTACTCGAAAAAACGCTCCTAATCCTGACTCCAAAAAGGACAGAGTTCTAATTGGAGTGCTTCGCTACATTCTTAAAGAAGGGCATTACGAACCAAAGAACTTAGACGACTCCTTCTCCAAAGCTGTTTACAAAGACTTTATTGATGAAATAGATCCTGTCAAACGTTACTTTACTCAAAATGATATTGATGATTTTTCTAAATACAAATATGAGATTGACGACCAACTCAAGCGGGAAGATTTGAGCTTTTATAATTTGGTAATAGATCGTTTTAACAAGCGTTTGTTAGAATCTCAAGCTTTTTATCTAAAAATTTTAGAAAAACCTTTTAATTTCGATAGGAATGAAGACATTCATATAAATTACAAAGAACTCGCATTTGCAAAAAACAAAGTGGAGTTATACGATTTTTGGAGAAAACAGATGAAGTTTAGCACACTTGGAAGGTTGCAAAACCTCAAGGTTATTGAGAAAGACAAATACAAAGAAGACAGTACCTATGTAAAGAAAAGTTTTGTGACCCTTGAAAAAGAAGCTCGTTTAAAAACTTTGGAAAACATGAACGATTTCTACAAGCGTATTCAAGAATTGGATCACACAGACTGGTTTGCAACATTTGTAAATAGTATCGTTGAAGAGTTTGACCCCCACACTACTTATTTTGCGCCAAAAATAAAAGAACAATTTGATATTAACATCTCAGGGAAAATTGAAGGAATTGGAGCACGTTTGCAACAAAAAAATGACTACACTAAAATTGTCGAAGTTATTTCCGGAGGTCCTGCATGGAAACAGGGTGAATTAGAAGTTGGCGACATCATATTAAAAGTAGCTCAAAAGAATGAAGAAGCAGTAGACATTGTCGGAATGCGTTTAGACGATGCTATCAAACTAATTAAGGGCAAGAAAGGATCAAAGGTAATTTTGACCGTGAAGAAAGTTGATAACTCAATTCAAAAGATTACCATTACCAGAGATATTGTGGAATTGGAGGACACCTTTGTAAAATCTAGTATTGCTATCAAAGAGGGTAAAAAATATGGGGTCATCAACCTACCAAAGTTTTACATAGACTTTAATGACTCAAAATCAAGAGACTCAGCATCAGACATGGAAAAAGAAATTGAACGCCTCAAGAAAGAAAACATAGAGGGTCTATTGATAGATCTCAGAAACAATGGAGGTGGTTCTTTGAGAACAGCTATTAAAATCGGAGGTCTCTTTATAGAAAAAGGACCTATCGTACAAGTAAAATACAGGGATCAAAACCCATCCGTTAAAAATGATGTGGATTCAAAAGTTCAATGGAAAGGTCCTTTGGTAATATTGGTCAACGAACTTTCTGCATCCGCATCTGAAATTTTAGCGGCTGCGATGCAAGACTACAATAGAGCTGTGATCATTGGAAGTAATCACACGTACGGAAAAGGGACAGTTCAGAATGTAATTCCTTTAAACAACTATTACAGATACCCTGAAGATTTAGGTGCTGTAAAATTGACCATTCAAAAATTCTATCGAATCAATGGAGGATCTACACAACTAGAGGGTGTCATACCAGACATTGTAATGCCAGGAAAGTATAGCTATGTAGATATTGGAGAAAGAGAGCAAAACAACCCATTGAAATGGGACAAAATAGCCAAGGCCAACTACAGCCCTGTAAAAAGTTATCATAATTTTGACAAAGTAATTGACAACAGTAAAAAACGTATTTCAAAAAACGAAGACTTCATACTGATTGACGCTTATGCTAAATGGCTAAAAGAAGAGCAAGAAAACAATAGCTTTTCATTAAATTATGTGAAAAACTCCAAGAAAAACATAGCACATGACGCAAAAATAAAAGAATTTAAAGATGTTTTTAAATACAACTCATCGAATGAATTTGTCTCTTCCATATCAGAACAACAAATCATTCAAAAGGATAGTATATTAGGTAATAAAAGAGAGGCGTGGCACAAGAATCTTAAAAAGGACATCTACATTGACGAAGCCTTAAATGTGTTGAGCGAATTACAGCTCAAAAATAAAACTTTAATCGCTAAAAAATAAGGAGTAGCAAATGACTCAAATTTCTTCTTCTTTGACAAAATTAGCAGTCCAACAGTTTGCAAAAAACAAACTTGGACTGCTTTCTTTTTATTACATTATTTGCTGTGCTTTTGTAGCTGTTTTCTGCTATGTTATAGCGCCTGACGACTCTAGCAATGCCAATCAAATGCACCTTGAAATCCATTCTAAGCCTCCTGGATTTTCATCCTTACTCATAGAAATCCCCAATGCAAAAAAAACAAGTATATGGGAGTACTTCCTTAAAGGGAATACCAATCCAAAAGAAGAGATACTTATCAACTCTTACCGCTTAGATAATGACCACATCATCGTCACAAAAAAAAACAATCTATTTGAAGAAAAAAAAATTCCTTTGACATTATTTGACGGTAACCCAGAGAAATACATTTACAATAAAACATATTATTTTGGCACAGACCGTTATGGAAGAGATTTATTTAGCAGAATACTTATAGGGACTAGAATTTCATTTTTTATTGGATTCATAGCTGTCTTTATTTCTCTTTTAATAGGTATTTCAATGGGGGCAGTCGCAGGTTATTTTGGAGGAAAAATCGACAAACTAATCTTGTTTGTTATCAATGTAACTTGGTCCATACCCACCCTACTACTTGTAATTGCTATTACGTTATCCTTAGGTAAAGGTATTTGGCAAGTATTTATAGCTGTTGGGCTTACCATGTGGGTAGAAGTTGCAAGGATTGTCAGAGGACAAATAGTAAGCGTCAAAGAAATGCAGTACGTTGAAGCTGCACGTTCACTTGGATATGGAAATTTAAAAATCATTGTCAGGCATATATTGCCCAACATAATAGCTCCAATTATTGTAATATCAGCAGGAAATTTTGCAGCAGCTATTTTAATAGAAAGCGGTCTTAGTTTTTTAGGAATTGGTGCGCAACCACCTATACCATCTTGGGGTGGTATTATAAAAGACCATTACAACTACATCATTCTTGGGAAACCCTATTTAGCACTACTCCCAGGAGCTGCGATTATGAGTTTGGTCATGGCATTTATGTTGGTTGGAAATACGTTGAGAGATGCACTAGACGTAAAAATAAAAGATTAAACAGCTGACAAACAGCGGATTAAAAACCTAAAAAACTTATCAACATTTTTATTTTATAACTTCACAGCTTCATCATGTGTGCATGTATAAAACATTGTTATATTTATATACATACTAAACATACACATATGACGAAAAATAAAAATTCTAAAATATTTGTATTAGACACCTCCGTACTCTTATTTGACCACAATGCAATCAATAGTTTTGAAGAAAATGATGTAATCTTACCAATAACTGTGTTGGAAGAATTAGACAACTTTAAAATTGGAAACGAAACAAAGAACTTCGAAGCTAGAGCTGTCATTCGATATTTAGACAAAATGTCTGAAAAAGATGGTTTGAATACTTGGATTTCTCTCGGTAATAAAAAAGGAAATTTAAAAGTTGTTATGAATGAAGATGGTCTCAAAATCGATGCCGAGAACATTTATGCCAAAGGCAAAAACGACCATAAAATTATCAATACAGCTCTGTACGCGCAACAAGAGTACAAAAAAAGTGAAGTAGTCTTGGTTACCAAAGATATCAACTTACGAATCAAAGCCAAAGCTATTGGATTAAAAGCAGATGATTATTTGACCGGAAAAGTGACCAATATCAAGAAAATATCAGAAGGGATTATAGACTTGAATAATATCGACCCAACAGTCATAAAAAATATCTACAATCATTCAGCTGTTCCCGAAGACGGTATTCTTAAAAAACTAAAACAAGCCAATGCCTACTATATTTTCAACAAAAGTTCTGATGCATTGCTCGCCAAGTATGACGAAGCTTCTGACCGTATAGAACGTATTGAGAAAAAATATGCTTATGGTATCAAACCTAGAAACGCAGAACAAACTTTTGCAGTAGACGCACTGTTAAATCCAAATATAAAGTTGGTGGCCTTACAAGGAGTTGCTGGAACAGGAAAAACACTCCTTGCATTGGCAGCTGCTTTGGAGCAAAAAAATCTCTACGATCAAATTATTTTATCAAGACCTATCATTCCTTTAAGTAATCGTGATATTGGATTTTTACCTGGAGGAGCAGATGAAAAAATATCACCATACATGCAACCCTTATGGGACAATCTAAAATTTATAAAATCACAGTTTAGAGAAAATGAAAGGAAGCGTAAAAATATAGATGACATGGAATCAAATGGATATCTTTCATTGACAGCCTTGGCATTTATTAGAGGTAGGAGTTTGACCAACGCAATGTTTATAATAGATGAGGCTCAAAACCTAACTCCTCATGAAATTAAAACCATCATTACAAGAGCTGGAGAAGGGACTAAAATTGTTTTTACAGGAGACATACATCAAATAGACACCCCTTACATGGACGAACAGAGTAATGGGCTAACATACCTGATAGACAAGCTAAAAGGACAACCTTTATTTGCTCATGTAAAACTTGAAAAAGGAGAACGTTCTGCGTTGGCCAATTTAGCAAATAAATTACTTTAAAAATGGACTTAATTTTGTTCACAATTCCCCTTGGAATGTTCAAAACATTTCTTTGTGAGGAACTAGATTTATAATATATTTGTAAGTGATTGATGTGCTTTTAATCGCTACAATAAACAAAAAAAGCAAAGATCCATTTTACAAACAAAAGAAACAGAACATATATGAAATTTATCGCATCTAGCTCACAATTGCTAAGACAACTTCAACTTCTTGGAGGCGTAATTAATAATAGCAATACGTTGCCAATATTGGACAATTTTTTGTTTGAATTGAACTATAACGAACTAAAAATTTCTGCCTCAGACTTAGAAACTACAATCTCTTCTAGTATAGATGTAGAATCTGAATCAACGGGGAGTATTGCTATCTCTGCTCGTTTGTTGTTGGATACTTTAAAAACTTTTCCAAACCAACCACTTACCTTCAAAACAAAAGACACTAATACTGTTGAAATAAATTCTGAACAAGGAAAATACGACATGGCATATTTTAGCGGTGAAGAGTTTCCTAAAACAATTAGTCTAGAAGAACCTAGTGCTACCGTAATTCCTGGAAACATTTTGGGTAATGCCATCTCTAAAACAATTTTTGCTACTGGAAATGATGATTTGAGACCTGTCATGAGTGGAGTGTTTTTTCAATTCAGCACTGACAACCTAACATTTGTCGCTACAGATGCCCACAAATTGGTTAAATATACTCGTACAGACATAGCTGCCAATGAAAATGCTGAGTTTATCATGCCTAAGAAACCTTTGAACTTATTAAAAGGAATTTTGGCAGGAAACGAAACAGAGGTGACGATTGAATACAATGCTACAAACGCAAAATTCATTTTTGACAATGTTGTTTTGACTTGCCGATTGATTGATGGGAAATACCCAAATTACGATGCTGTAATCCCTAAAGAAAACCCAAACAAACTTTCAGTTGAAAGAGCTTCTTTTTTGAACTCTACCAAACGTGTTTCTATATTCTCTAGCAAAACTACCCATCAAATACGTCTTAAGATGGCAGGTACAGAGCTTAATATTTCTGCAGAAGACATTGATTATGCAAACAAAGCAGACGAGCGTTTAAATTGTGATTATCAAGGAGATGACATGCAAATTGGTTTTAACTCTCGCTTCTTAACAGAAATGCTGAGCAATCTAAATTCAGAAGAGGTGTTGATTGAGATGTCTTTACCAAACAGAGCTGGTATTTTAACTCCTATTGACGGCAATGAAGAAGGAGAAGAAATAACAATGTTGGTAATGCCAGTTATGCTAAACAGCTAACTAAACCATTTGCCAAAAAAATAATACAACACCTATACGTTTATCGTTTAGGTGTTTTTTTTATAACAACAACTTATCAATAAAGTAATTCAACATCAACTCTACCTCGTCTGCAGGATCATTTTCTGATGAAATATCAGTTAATTTAGGTAGATGTTCTGCAAAATATATATGATTGTTAGACATTTCAAATAAATTTGTAGCGAGAGCAAATGGATATTTAAATCTAGGATTCACCTCAGAAATGATATTTGATACAAGTTTTGCTAAATTCTTGTAAGAAGTAAAAAAGCCTTTAGAATTTTCCAAATCAACCTCTTTCGTATGGTAAGCCTTGTTCCCTTCAGAAATAACAATATTGTGAAGTTTACTCTCGTTTACATAGACCACTGCTGGATCTTCTTTTGATGCAGCAACAAAAGTGTGTGCAATTACCTTTAGTTTTTCTCTTGGAGATGTAATGTCTTTGGTATTAATGGTAATCAAATAATAAACACGTTCCCAATACCAATTCATCAAAAACAACAAAAGCATGTGTTTATTTTCAAAATAACGGTAAATAGATGCTTCAGTGGAGTGTATAGCAGTTGCTAATTTTTTAAATGTAAAATACTCAAAACCATACTCATCAATCATTTCAATGCTATGTTGCATAATTCTCTTGCCTAGTTTTGAATTTTGTGGTTCTTTTAAAAACAAACCTTCATTGAGTGCTATTTTAATCTCTATACTCATATAGTAAATGATTGATGACAGACAAGAATTACAAAGGTATCTCTTTAGATAAGTTTGATTCTCAAATATACTAAAATTAAAATCTTTATGATAGTAATACTATCAAAAATAAAAAGTATTGTTATATTTGTTAATAATCGAACTTGAAAAATATAAAATTGATGAAAAATTCTAATTTATTTACCAATTTAAAAAATGACATACCTGCAAGTATCGTTGTCTTTTTCGTAGCACTTCCATTATGTTTAGGAATTGCATTGGCAAGTGGCGCACCACTATTTTCTGGACTTATCGCCGGAATTATTGGAGGAATTGTAGTAGGAGCTATTAGTGGTTCTAGTATCGGAGTAAGTGGACCTGCTGCTGGATTGGCTGCCATCGTATTTTCAGCCATCGGATCTTTGGGGGGCTTTGAAAACTTCTTAGTAGCTGTAGTACTAGGAGGCGCCATTCAAATTCTTTTTGGTGTCCTAAGAGCAGGAATTATTGGATATTTCTTCCCTTCTTCTGTTATCAAAGGAATGTTGACAGGAATCGGTATCATCATCATCATTAAACAAATACCACATTTTTTTGGCTACGATCCTACTCTTTCTGCAGAAGTAACACAATTACAACACAGTGATATTGGATTGACTGAAATACTAAGCAATCCTACTAATTTCTTTCAGCTAGGAGCTACTTTTATAGGAATTACAGCTCTCATTGTATTGATTGTTTGGCAAAAGTATTTGTCAAAAAAAGGAAAAATATTTCAAATCATTCAAGGTCCTTTGGTAGTGGTTGCACTGGGAATTTTATTTCAATTTGCAACCAAAGGAAATAGTAATTTAAATATTTCCAGTTCTCATTTGGTAAGCATTCCTGTACCAGAAGATTTTACTTCTTTTTTATCGAAATTTAGTTTCCCTAATTTTGCTGTGATTGGAAATACAGATGTTTGGGTGGTTGCATTTACCATTGCATTAGTTGCTAGTTTAGAAACACTCCTTTGTGTGGAAGCTACTGATAAATTAGATCCAGAAAAAAATGTAACTCCTACCAACAGAGAATTAATCGCTCAAGGAACTGGAAACATCATATCAGGTATGATTGGTGGGTTGCCAATTACACAAGTAATTGTTCGTAGCTCAGCGAACATACAATCCGGAGGAAAAACAAAACTATCTGCAATTGTACACGGTTTCTTGTTACTGGTTTCTATTGTCGTCATTCCAGCTTTGTTGAACAATATTCCATTATCTGTATTGGCAGCTGTACTTTTGATAGTTGGATTTAAATTGGCAAAACCAAGTTTATTCATCACGATGTACAATCTGGGTTGGAAACAATCGCTTCCTTTTGCCGTTACTGTTTTAGGAATTGTATTTATTGATTTACTATACGGTATTGGTTTAGGTTTGGCAGTAGGTATTATTGTAATTCTTATCAAAAGCTATCAAAACTCCTTTTTCCTTCATATTGAGGATGAAAACAATGAACACAAGAAAGTCAAAATGACACTTGCAGAGGAAGTAACCTTTTTCAACAAAGGTGCTATCTTGAAAGAATTAGACAATTTGGCTGAAAACTCTTTTCTTGAAATGGATGTTAGAAAAACAAGGTATTTGGACAATGATATCATTGAAATTTTAGAAGACTTCGCTTTAAAAGCCAAAGATAGAAATATCACAATAAAATTAGTCTCTGAACGCGGAGTTCAAACAAATCCGGATAGTTACATCGATTTTTTTAAACTAAGACCAAAAAAGTCTGCCTAAAATCTACATCTTATTATGAAAGCACACACTAAAGAAACACAAGCGAAAATATCGTCAAACGATGCCCTAGACATATTAAAAAAAGGAAACGCTAGGTTTGTTGAAAGCAAAAAATTAAATCGAAATCTAATTGAACAAGTAAACGACACGAGTAAAGGTCAATTTCCTTTTGCTACTATTTTAAGCTGTATTGATTCAAGAGTTTCTGCTGAATTAATTTTTGACCAAGGAGTTGGAGATATCTTCAGTGTTCGTATTGCTGGTAATTTTGTCAATGAAGATATCTTGGGAAGTATGGAATTTGCATGTAAACTTGCAGGTACCAAACTAATTGTTGTATTGGGGCATACAAGTTGTGGTGCCGTAAAAGGTGCTTGTGACAATGCTGAACTAGGTAACTTAACGCATTTGTTAGAAAAAATTAAACCTGCGGTTGCAGCAGTAAGTGAACCTGCTGATACGAGCTTAAGAAATTCCTCTAATACAGAGTTTGTCAATAATGTTGCAGAAAAGAATGTTGCAATGACAATAGAAAGAATCAGAAAAGAAAGTCCTGTTCTTGCAGAAATGGAAGCAGAAGGTGCTATAAAAATTATTGGTGCCATGTACGATGTTGCAACTGGTGAGGTACACTTTTAAAAAATCACCAATCAAAATAAAAAAAGATGCTATTTACTACGGCATCTTTTTTTTTGCTGTGTGCAAAAATTAAAAGCTTGTACTGTAAATACGTTCAATTTTGTAAATTTACGGCATGAATTTTTTAGCTCATTTGTACCTCGCCAACAACGAGCCCTCTAGGCAAATCGGTAATTTTATAGCTGATGCAATCAAAGGAAGAAGATATGCACACCTACCTATTGAAATACAAAAAGGAATCCTACATCACAGAGCTATTGACACATATACAGATGGACACAGTATTGTAAAATTTAGTAAAAGAAGGTTGGATCCCAAGTACGGTCATTACAAAGGTGTCATTATTGATATTATTTACGATCATTTTCTAGCCAAAAACTGGCAAAGATATTCTAACATCCCATTGAATGAATTCACTCAAAATTGCTACAAGCTGTTGGATGATAATTTTGAGTTACTTCCCGAAAAAACACAATACCTTCTGCCATTTATGACCGAACAAAATTGGTTGTATAACTACAAGAGCGTTGAAGGAATCTCAAAGATTTTATGGGGTATGAACAAACGAACCAAAGGAAAATCTAAGATGGACTTAGCAAAAAACGACCTCTTAAAGCACTATGATAAATTTGAAGAAGACTTCATTCGATTTTTTGACGAATTGAGAACATTCTCAACAAATTACTTAAAAAAAGAATAAATAAAATACAGCTTAAATATAACCCCGAAGCATAACTTTTTCAATTATTTTAATTATTATTGTTTGTAAATCTATCGGTATGAAATTTTCAAAAAAAATCCTCTTTTTACTTTTTTTATCCTTTGCAAACGTATTTGCAAAGAGTGATAAATACCGCTTGACTTTAAAAAACAATCCCGCTACTTCTATCGTGATTTGTTGGAATCAAATTTCTGGAGACAACCCAAGAGTATTATACAGTCTCCATCCTTTGGAAGATAATCAAAAGGAATATAAATTTCAAAAGAAACCAGATAGGATTGTCACCTACAAAGGAATGAACAATCATTTTGCTAGATTAGAAAATTTACAGCCCAACACAAATTATTATTTTGTAATTGTTGATAGCGAAGGAAGCAGCCAACGTTTATGGTTTCAAACTGCTGCTGCTGACAATCGAAAGATATCCTTTGTTGCTGGTGGTGACTCAAGAAACAACCGAAAACCAAGACAAGAAGCAAATTTACTAGTATCAAAACTAAAACCAAATGCCGTTTTATTTGGAGGTGATATGACGGCTAGGGATACAGATGAACAATGGCAACAGTGGTTTGATGACTGGCAATTGACAATTTCAGAAGATGGAAAAATAACTCCTATCATAGTGGCTCGTGGAAATCATGAAAAATCAAATACCTCTATCTATAATCTGTTTGACACCCCTTCTGAGAAAATATACTACGCAATTACTTACGGGAAAAACTTAATCAGAACCTATACGCTGAATACCGAAATATCTATAAAGGGAGACCAAACAAACTGGTTGAAAAAAGACTTAAAAAAACACAGAAGTGTACTTTGGAAAACAGCACAATACCACAAACCCATGCGACCGCATGTAGCACGTAAAAAAGAGGGATACATTCACTATGCAGAATGGGCAAAATTATTTTACAATAAAAAGGTACGTCTGGTTGTGGAATGCGATGCTCATACTGTGAAAACAACATGGCCCTTAAAACCAACAAATTCCTCATCTGGAGAAGAAGGTTTTGTCAGAGAAGACAAAAGGGGAACCGTATATGTTGGGGAAGGATGCTGGGGAGCACCTTTACGCAATGCTGACGATGCCAAGACATGGACTAGAGATTCCGGAAAATTCAACCAAGTAAAATGGATTTTTGTAGATTCAAAAAAAATAGAGTGTAGAACTATCCTACTTAAAAACATTAAGGAAATTAATGAAGTATCAAATGATGCACGTTTTGAAATACCTGAAAATTTAGAAATATGGACCCCAAGTAATGGGGCTGTAGTAACGCTAAAAAGATAATTTATCTATGAATTCAAAAACATTAGCTAACGGTATTATTAGAGCCTTGCTCATCGTTGGCACCAGTCTGCTTGCACTTTGGTTTTTATACACTATAAGATCAGTATTGATTTATTTCTTTATAGCTGCAGCTTTAAGTTTGATTGCTAGGCCAATCGTTCATTTTTTAAAAAACAAAGCAAAATTTCCAAATGCACTAGCAGTTGTTTTTTCTATGTTCTTTTTCGTGTTAATAATTACGGGACTTGTAAGCATGTTTGTTCCACTCATTTTAAAACAAAGTGAAAATCTAGCGTTGCTTAATACAGAAAAGTTTAAAAATAATATCGAGATTATTTTTGTCCAACTCAACACTTATTTTTTAAGTCAAGACATCAATATTTTAGAGGAACTAAAAAGTTTAGACTTGTTGTCAAATCTAAAAAACATTCCGAATATTTTTAGTGCTATTCTCGGTGGCATTGGTTCTTTTACAATGGGACTCTTTTCTGTATTGTTTATTTCATTTTTTCTAATCAAAGATGCAAACATACTAAACGATGCTTTTTTTGCTTTGATTCCTAAATCTAGAGAAAATCAAATTAAAAAATCGGTATTCGCTATTAAAGAACTACTTTCGCGCTATTTTATTGGTTTGATCATTCAGATTACCATTCTCTTTATCATTTATTCGTTAGTCCTCTTGATTTTCGGTATTGAAAACTCAGTTGTTATTGCATTTATATGTGCCTTACTCAACTTGATCCCTTTTATTGGACCGCTTTTTGGAGGCCTTTTAATGTTGGTCTTGACCATGACTGAAAATCTAGGCTTGGACTTTCAACAAGAAATACTACCAACAACCATGTATGTAATGACAGGATATCTTTTTGCACAACTGATTGATAATTTTGTAAGTCAGCCAGTCATATTTTCAAAAAGTGTAAAATCACATCCGCTAGAAATCTTCTTAGTCATCATTATGGGAGGACTTCTTACCGGAGTTGTAGGAATGATCTTTGCTGTACCTACATATACTTCCATAAAAGTAATTTTAAAAGAATTTTTCTCAAAAAATCACATAGTAAAGTCGCTAACTAAAGATCTGTAGTTGGATATTAAAAACGAAAGAGTGAATTCAAAAATTACACACAGTGAAGTACAGGATTTTATCGCAGAACACCTTGATAAAGACCTCAACAAAACTATCCTTAAAGGAAGTCCTTTTGATGGGATATCCATACAAGAACTAGCCCAGCAAATTGCAGGAAAAAAAACAGCACAAAAAAAACTGCCTCTTTGGGCAGAAAAATCAGCGATATACTTTCCTCCCAAAATCAACCTCGAACAATGTTCTTCTGCTCTAACTGCAGCTTACAAAACAAAATTACTCAACGGTAACAGTATCATTGATTTGACAGGTGGTTTTGGGGTAGACTGTTTGTATTTTGCAAAAAAATTAGAAACTGTTATTCATTGTGAATTGGATGAAAATCTCTCTAAAATAACACAACACAATGCCAAAATACTGTCAATTGATAATCTAACTAGCTTTGAAGGAGATAGTCTTACAACATTAAAAAAATTAAATCGAAAATTTGATTGGATTTACGTAGATCCCTCTCGAAGAAACAACCTGAAAGGAAAAGTATTTTTGTTAAAGGACTGCCAACCAAATGTACCCGAAAATCTTGATTTTCTATTTGAATTCACAAACAATATATTGGTTAAAAACTCTCCTATTTTAGACATCTCAAATACAATCCAAGAATTAAAACACACCAAAGAAATTCATGTGATTGCTGTTGGCAACGAAGTAAAAGAATTACTTTTTGTATTAGAGAAAAATTACAAGGGAAGCATCTCTATAATTACTTCTAATCAAAGTAAACTAGAGCAACAAACATTTAGTTTTAAATGGAATTTTTCAGCTACTGCTAACTATAGCGCTGTTCAAAAGTACCTTTACGAACCCAATGCTGCTATATTAAAATCAGGTGGATTCCAACAACTCTCTGCTCAATTGCAAATTGACAAATTACAGCAGCATTCTCATTTGTATACCTCAAATAAACTACACATTGACTTTCCGGGTAGAAAGTTTGTGGTACAACACACCGTTCCATACGATAAGAAGAAAATACTCTCATTACTAACTAGTAAAAAAGCCAATATTAGTGTTCGAAATTTCCCTGAAACTGTTGCACAAATTCGAAAAAAAACCAAAATAAAAGACGGTGGTGAACAATATTTATTTTTCACGACAAACCACCTCAACAAACTAACTGTACTCATCTGTCGAAAAGCTTTATAAAATTGTTTTGAAAAAAATGTAACACAAGAGCCGTTTTAGTAGCAAAACGCTTCGTTTTTTTCAATTATTCCATGAAAATAATAGTAAATTTGTATTTTTACTACAAACAAATATTTATGAACACTACCACCAAAACATCACAAGAATCCTCAGTAACTCTAGCTGAACTCATGCTACCATCACATTCTAATTTTAGTGGTAAAATTCACGGAGGGTACATCCTCAATTTAATGGATCAAATCGCATTTGCCTGTGCTTCCAAGTACTCAGGAAAATATTGTGTTACTGCTTCAATTAACACTGTTGATTTTTTAAACCCAATTGAGGTTGGAGAATTGGTAACTCTCAAAGCACGTGTCAATTACGTTGGAAGAACCTCAATGACAGTTGGAATAAGGGTCACCTCTGAAAATATTCAAACTGGAGTTCAAAAACATTGTAATTCTTCATACTTTTTAATGGTTGCAAAAAACGAAGACGGTAGTAATGCCGAAGTTCCTAAATTAAAAATCGAAACAAAAGAAGGTGTACGACGATTTATTCGTTCCTTGAATCGTTTGGAGATGAAAAAGAAAAGAAAACAAGATTTTCACAAGAATGAATTCTCATACGAAACCTACAAAGAAGAGATCAAAAAACACAATGTGATAATTGAACTCGATGAATAAGAAACTAAGTTCGTAGAAGTTTAAAACCAATATATGCAAACCTCTGTCTACAACAGTCTAAAAATAAAAGATGCATTCTCATTTGAAATAGAAGATACACTTGTCGTAGAAGCTCCTATTGAAATTGTAATAAATTCTGATCCTTTCGCCATGGTTATGAGAACTCCAGGTAATGATGCGAAATTGGTCAGAGGGCTTTTGTACGCAGAAGACGTATACAAAGGTACAGAGGATTTAAAAATAGTTTCTTACGAAACTAAAAAAAATGGCTTTTCAACCATAAAAATAGAAATACCAAAAGATACATTGGGGGCAGGTTATTTGAACAAACGCAGCTTACTTTCTGTTTCAGCTTGTGGAATCTGTGGAAAAAAAGAACTCAAGACACCCACAAATACACCAAGGACTAAAAAGTTACCTTTTTTTGAAATAGACAAATTGGCCAAACTATTTCAAATCATGAAAGCGTCACAGTATAACTTTGAACTTACCGGAGGTTCACACGCAGCAGCTATTTTCGACAATTCACATAGACTACTTAATTGTTATGAAGACATTGGTAGGCACAATGCTGTTGATAAATGCATCGGCGATTTACTCGAAAAGCAACAACTTAGGAAGGGGGAAATTTTACTCGTAAGCGGTCGTGTATCCTATGAAATCATCAGCAAAGCATTTTTAGCTAAAATTCAAGTACTTGTAGCTGTTTCTGCTTGTTCTTCGTTGGCCGTAGATTATGCAAAAGAATTTGGTATTTGTCTTATTGGTTTTTCGAGAAATCAAAAAGCGACCATCTATGCAAACCCTAATCTTGTAAAGTTCTCAAAGGAAAGTTATGAAAACTAAAAAAACAAATGCTCAGGGACCAGATACTTTAACTGGAATCAAACTCACTAAAACACCTAGCCATGCTGCTGGTAAAAAAGCCATTGCATCGAGTTTGCAACACATTCAAAAAGAAGTTGGTATTGTAAAAGGAATAGGATTGCTTTCTCGTATGAATCAAAAAAAAGGTTTTGATTGCCCTGGTTGTGCTTGGCCTGATCCTGATGAAAAAAGAGCTTTTCTTGCAGAGTATTGTGAAAATGGTGCGAAAGCAATTGCTGAGGAAGCGACAAAAAACAGAGTCTCTCCTCTATTCTTTGCTTCTTACAGTGTTGATGATTTAGCGAAATTATCAGATTACGAGCTAGGCAAAAAGGGACGAATCACACATCCTATGTTACTTAAAAAAGGAGCCTCACATTACGAGGAAACATCTTGGGAAAACGCATTTAAACTCATCGCTAAGAACCTAAATGCTTTACAATCTCCTAATGAGGCCATATTTTATACTTCAGGAAGAACGAGTAACGAAGCTGCTTATCTTTACCAATTATTTGTAAGACAGTACGGAACCAACAATCTCCCTGATTGTTCTAATATGTGCCATGAATCTAGTGGAGCTGCCTTGACAGAGACAGTTGGTATTGGAAAAGGGTCAGTGACATTAGAAGATTTTGACCATGCTGAATTGGTGATTGTAATAGGGCAAAACCCAGGTACCAACCATCCGAGAATGTTGTCAGCTTTAGAAAACACAAAAAATAATGGAGGAAAAATTATCAGTATCAACCCTATTAAAGAAATTGGCTTGGTCAATTTTAAAAACCCTCAAAAACCATCACATTTACTTGGCAAGAGTTCGGTGTTGACTGATCTATACCTTCAAGTAAAAATCAATGCAGATGTCTCCTTGTTAAAGGCAATCATGCTACTATTACTCGCAAAAGAAAAAGCAACACCTGGTGCTGTTTTCGACTTAGAGTTTATCAGAGAAAAAACACTAGGATACGAAACACTAATTGAAGATCTTGAACAGCAAGATCTAGAGGTATTAATCAATGCTACGGGTCTAGAAAAAACGGAAATTGAAGCAGCAGCAAATCTCATTGCATCTCGCAAAAAAATCATTGTCTGCTGGGCTATGGGATTGACTCAGCACAAAAACGGAGTAGACAACATCCGAGAAGTTGTCAATCTACTCTTATTGAAAGGTAGTATCGGTAAAAAAGGTGCAGGTACTTGTCCAGTAAGAGGTCATTCTAATGTACAAGGTGATAGAACTATGGGTATTTATGAAAAACCTGCAGCTTCATTTTTAGAAAACCTGGAAAAAGAATTTGATTTCACAGCTCCAAAAGCACACGGATATGATGTTGTTGCTGCTATTGAAGCCATGCACGCCAAAAAGGCTAAGGTATTTGTCGGTATGGGAGGTAATTTTATCTCTGCAACTCCAGATACTGAATTTACAGCAACGGCATTACGAAACTGTGACCTCACGGTTCAGATTTCTACCAAACTCAACCGTTCACACTTAATTCATGGGAAAGAAGCATTGATACTTCCTTGTTTGGGGCGTTCCGAAGAAGATACTCAAAAAAGCGGAGCTCAATTTGTAACGGTAGAAAACTCAATGGGAGTCGTTTCAAAATCATCAGGTCATTTAAAACCGCTTTCAGACCAATTAAAAAGTGAAACTGCTATAGTGACAGGAATGGCACAAGCCACGATAAAAAATACGAAAGTACCCTGGGCAGAATTTGTAAATAACTACGACTTGATTCGAGATCGTATTCAAGCAACTATTCCCGGTTTTGATAATTTCAACCAACGTGTAAAGGCTGGAAGTTTTTATTTACCCAATGCCGCCAGAGAAAACAATTATACAAATACCCCCACCGGAAAAGCAAACTTTACAGTTAATGCCTGTTCTGATATCGTATTAGAAAAAGAGGAATTTGTAATGATGACTATCCGAACACACGACCAATACAACACAACAATATACGGATTGAATGATAGGTACAGAGGTGTCTTAAACGAGCGAAGGGTTTTATTTATGAACCCTGACGATATGGAAGCGATGGGATTGAAAGAAAAAGACGTGGTTGATCTTACAAGCCACTTTAAGGGCGTGGTGAGAACTGCCTCTAAATTTTTAGTGATACCCTATGATATTCCATCCCAATGTACTGCCAGTTACTTTCCGGAAACCAATGTATTGGTACCGATAGACAGTACAGCTAAAATAAGCAATACACCGACTTCAAAAACAATTGTAATACGCATACACAAACGATAAGTACGCAACCTATGTCTAAAAAAAATGCCTTTGTCCTCTTGCAATTTATTGTAGTTTTATGGGGATTTACCGCCATTCTTGGTGCTCTTATTACCTACGAATCTGTCCCTTTGGTATGGCTGCGTTTGTTATTGGTTAATATCAGTTTGGGCTTGTATTTTCTTTTGAGCAAACAAAAATTAAAACTTTCTAAGAAATTGTTTTGGCAGCTGATAGGTGTAGGATGTATCGTAGGGGTACATTGGTTATTTTTTTATGGTGGTATCAAAATAAGTAATATCTCGGTGACACTCATTGCTTTTTCATCAGGAACCTTGTTTACGGCATTAATAGAACCTTTTTTTTACAAAAGGAAAATAAATGGGAGTGAAATTCTGATTGGATTGGCTATTTGCTGCTGTATATCCTCAATCGCTATGAGTGATTTAGACAATGTGAAAAACCCTATTTTAGGAGTTTTGTTTGGTGCTATGGCAGCCTTAACTGCTGCACTATTTTCAACTTTTAACGGAGTACTGATCAAAAAATCAAATACGTTTACTATCACCTTTATACAATTACTATCTGCTTTTTTTTGGGTCAGCATAGCACTATTTCTATTTTTTGATGCACCTGAAAATTTATTGAGTCCTTCTCAAAGTGACTTTTGGTACTTAATGGTACTTTCTGTCTTGTGTACTGCAGTCCCATTTATAATAGCGGTAGAAATTATGAAACAACTCACACCCTTTACCGTCAACCTTTCTCTGAACATGGAAATAGTGTACGCTATTGTACTCGCTTATTTTATTTTCGGCGAAAAGGAAAAAATGTCGGTAGAATTCTACCTATCATCCGGGTGTATTGTTTTATTGATTGTTCTAAATGAGATCATCAAAAAGAAAAAATCAAGAAAGAAACAGAAGATCAATTGACATCTTTGTCAGAAGAAATTGCCTCTGAACGATATTCTGTCAGTAAATTTTCAAGCTTTTCTACTTTATTTGGATAGTGTTCGTACAAATTCTCACGTTGTCCAGGATCATTAACCATATTGAATAGAAGACCTTTGGTCTTAAAGTGTTTATAACCTCTAAAATCTGAAAACTTTTTGGGTGGATTTCTTTTGGACCCTGAAGGTCCATCTACAAACAACCATTCTCCGTTTCTAATAGCCCATAAGTTCTCAAAAGTATTGTGTATTGTCATCTCTCTAATAGGTTTTTCGACAAAAGCACCCTTCCAAACCGGTAAAAAATTAAAACTATCTGGAGCAGTTCCCTTTGGTAAATCAGTACCGACAACTGCGGCAAGGGTAGCCATAATATCTGTTTGTGAAATCAGTTGCTCATTTACTGTACTAGCTTTTATTTGTCCAGGCCATTTAACGATAAGAGGAACGTGGTGTCCTCCCTCCCACACGTCTCTTTTCATTCCTCTAAACTTACCAGAGCTATAATGACCATATGTCAATACTCGGTCCATTGCATATTTTTCAGGACCATTGTCCGAACTAAAAATGACAAGAGTATTCTTATCAAAGCCCTTTTCTTCGAGCGCTTTTAAAACCTGTCCGATAACCCAATCAGTCTGTACCATAAAATCTCCATATCCACCCGCTTTAGATGTCCCTATAAATTCTTCATTAGGAATGATGGGTGCATGCGGAGATGGCAAAGCCAAATACAAGAAAAAAGGATTCTCGTTCTGTCTTTCATGTATCCATGAAACTGTTTTTTTTGTCAAAGTTGGCAACACATCATAGGGATTCCAATTTTTCACCATAGGACCAGGTCTAAATTCCCAACTACCTTCTTTGGTTTTATAAGGCATGTTTCTTGGATCCAAATCATCTGTAGGAACAGTCAAAAAATGATCATTCTCAACCCAAGCATAAGGAGGAAAGTTGATGGTACCGTCTCCAAAATAAGTATCAAAACCTCTATCCAAAGGCCCTCCTTTGAGGGGAACTGACCAATCTATGTCAGAGGCTGCATATACTTTGATGTCTTTTTTAGACTTTCTTTTTACAATTCTTGAAGGTGGGTTTTTAAAAGTCCAATCCCATCCTAAATGCCACTTTCCAATACAGGCCGTTGAATAACCTTTTTCTTGAAACATTTGCGGAAGTGTATAGTCACTGTCTTTAAACATCGGCTTGCCAAAAGAATTTACAATTTTATGCGTACGTCTCCAGTGATACATACCCGTCAAAAGTGAAAAGCGACTTGGAGAACAAATTCCAGAAGAACTGTGAGCGTCTGAAAAACGCATTCCTTGAGCTGCTAATTTGTCTAAGTTTGGAGTAGGTATCTTAGAGGATGGATTTTGACAATTCAAATCTCCATAACCCATATCATCCGCATAAATTATTACAACATTTGGAAGTTCCGTTGGTTTTTCAACATCTAAAAAACCAAGTAAGCTGAAAACAAGGCAAGGAGACAAGACAAAAAGCAACAATTTCTTCGTTTTCATAAATGCACAAATTAAAATTATTCAATCAACGAATTTAATTAAAAATGATAGATATTATGTCTTTTGGTAGATAATTACCTTTTTTTGAAACATATCATATATTAATTAACGTAGCTTAGGACTAAATTTGTGTCAACTAAACAAAAACACCAACATTTTGAAAAAAACACATATTATTATAATTTTAATTCTCAGTTGTTTCTTTGTATCATGTTCAGAAAGCACAACCATCACTGATACTGAAAATGAACAAAACACCGTAACTGATACAGATACGGATACTAGTTCTGAAACAGATTCTGAGACTGAAAAAGAAACTATTGCAAAAGTACCTATTACAGCTTTTTGGTGGAATGGGTCTTGGGACCATTACGACGGTGCTGCTTTACAATACATCGATGAATTCATCATATTTGCCATCCCTCCCAACCCAGATACAGGAGCATTGTTAGAATACAGCCACGATGAAGCTACAGGAGTTACTACTTATATCAAAGGGAAAACACAACCTGGACTGACAACCACTATGGTAGATCAAATTGTAGAGGATGCCAACAAATACGGAACTAAACTTACCTTAGGTATCAATGGTATGGGTAGAAAAGACAAGTATTTTAACGGGCTAGTTGACAACGGACTCTCAGCCACATTTGCTGCGAATGTTCGTGATTTCTGTACCAAATACGGTATAACAGCTGTCGATGTAGATTACGAACACCCAGACGATGCCTATGATATTGGTAATTTGGCTACTTTATTCACTTCGCTAAGAGATACACTTCACCCTGCGGATATTCATGTTTCAGGTGCTTTTGGAGCTAGTAGAACAGGAACCAAACAATTTTTAGTAGCACACCACGAACTGTTAGATCAAATCAATATTATGGGGTATACCAATGATCTTATCACCTACAAAAGTTTGATTCAATACCTCGTTGATAACGGAGTTCCTAAAAATAAAATTTTTGGAGGTCACGGATTTTATTACAAAGACAAAAAAGAAAATGTAAGTATCAACCATAGAAATCTAGTTGACTTGGTAGAAAATTTAAACGATTTAGATGTTGTAAATATTACCAATCCAAACGAGCCTTATCAGGAGGTAAGTCTTGTGAATAACAACAGCGATGCTACATTTAGTCAAAAGGTTGACTTTATCAGAGACAATGGTTACGGTGGTATTATGATTTATCAAATAGGTCAAGATTTACCGGTATCCGATCCTCGCTCAAAATTAGTGCATATGCATGCCATCACAAATCCTGACAATCTTTAAAATTGAACTAAAAACAAAAACCTTTCAATTATGATAGAATTATTGTGTAAAGGTCAGACACTTAACCTCAAAATATTAAAAAAAATATCAGGATTACCCTGTTAGATTTGAAAATTTTTGAATAAATATTATTAATGAGTAAGCATATCAATACTTACATTAGCCATTGAAATAAAAGCCTAAAACATCTCAAATGAATTTGAAAAAAAACATAGCCTTTATATTCCTTATTTGTATACATACACTATCTCAAGCTCAAATTGATAGGTATGTCTCTCCTGAAGGGAGTAATACGAATGATGGAAAAACACCTGAAACAGCTGTGGCAACACTAAACAAAGCAATCAGCATGTTTGGAAATACCCAAGGTGGAAATATATACCTCGCAGAAGGTGTCTACCATGAAGAAGTTCTTTTAGACGGAAAAGACAATATAAACATCCTTCCCGAAGCAGATGCAAATGTAGTTTTTGACGGAACAATAAATATCGAGTCTCAATGGATACAACACGAGGGAAATATTTTCAAAACTCCCGTGTCTCAAGATATCTGGCAATTGTTTATCAATAATGAAGAAAAAGTAATGGCACGTTGGCCAAATACTACTTTCGAAAACGATGTGATATATGACCATACAAAATGGGGACATGGAAATGCCTCTCAAGGTTCCAATGGAACTATGGTTGACGAAACAGCCTCTGACTTAGGAAACATCAACAATATTGGATCTATTAAGGGGGCTTTGGTAGTAGCCAACGTTGGTTCGTTTAGAACTTATGTCAGAAGTGTTACGACTGACTTATACGATGGCAACAAATTTGATTATCAAAGTGTTTCTAGTTGGAAAGACAAACACCACTACTACTTCTTAGAAGGGAAATTATCATTCTTAGACGCTGAGAACGAATGGTTTTTAGGTACAGAAAACAACCAACGTTACCTGTACGCTTGGAGTACTAATAATGGGGCGGACTTAAATGCTGCTGAAATCAAGGGTAAAACACAATCCTATGCGATCGATATTAGAGATTCAGACAATTCTTCTGTTGAAGGGTGTAAGTTTTTTGCAACAACTGTTCGCATTCAAAATGGAAAAAATATCACTATTAAAGACAATGTCTTTAGTTACCCTAACTGTTCTAGAAGAATGTTAGGAATCAAAACATCTCCTTTGGTTACTAGTGTAGATCAAATTTTAAGCACAGGTACGCTCAACAATAATGGGACATCTAATAACTGTTCTTTTGAAGGAAATGTATTCGAATATACCGATGGAGAGGCGTTGATTATGAGTGGAAACGATCACAAAATAAAAAACAACTACTTCCATCATATTGATTATTCATGTGGTGAGATACAATCTATTGGATTGTCTATTTACACGAACGGACGCGATTTAGAATTTGAACACAATGTAATGCATACCCTCGGAGCTTCTGCTACTCTGAACCTGGGAGAGAGTGCAGATATCAAATACAATGACATCTCCTATACAGGGCTGGCTCAAAGTGATGGATCTATAGTTCAAATCACCAAAAATGCAGTAAGAGGTTCTGAGACCTCACATAACTGGTTGCACGACTCAGAAAAATACGGATTCCGTTTTGATGCTCCTTCAAGTACACCATGTACCGCTGGTGATTATGGATTGGCACATCACAATGTTATTTGGAATTTAGGAGATGCTGGAGACAATACGGGGGGTATCGGAATGATGATCAAAGGAGATTATCAAGAAATCTACAACAATACCGTTTTTGATTGTACAAAAACTGATATTTTAATTATCAAAGAAAGTTGTAAAACTACAACAGGTGAGACAAATCCAAATACCTACACAAGAAACAATGTAGCAGACTTTATCTCCAACCATAGAACAAATGCTGTGTCAAATGAAAGTGATATTCCAGGTACTGTATCTAATAATGTGTATGCTTTTAGTGGACAAGCAGATGGACAAACAAGAGGTAAACTAAGAAACGTAATCGCATACGACAGCAATAAAATTTTAGAAAATAGAGCATTGTACGATTTTCGACCAAAAGAAAACAATACTGATTTGTATGATCAAGGAATTGTCATTGCTGCAACAGTATATGACGATGTAGCAACTGCTAATGTTACTGAAGGTTGGAAAGGCAATGCACCTGATATTGGCGCTTACGAAATAGACGGGGAAAAGTGGATTCCTGGTATCGATTTTGATCCGATAACATATCCATGGGCGTGGCCAGGAGAAGTGTCTGATTACAGTTTTAACGTTAATACAACTAGTGAATCATGCAAAGATCAAAACAACGGAAAGATTCATATCACATCTTTGGAAGATGCTTTATTTACTACTACTATTAACAACACTTCTTACGAATTCTCAAGTGAATTAAAAATTGAAGACCTGGCACCTGGTGTGTACAATTTTTGTATCCAAACAGTTACAGGTTCTTTTCAACAATGCTACGATGCTACGATTGCTGCAGCTGCATCGCTATCAGCCAAATCTTCACTGTTAGATAATAAACTTGAAATTTCAATTGAATCAGGAACAGCTCCTTATAAAGTGATTATCAATGATAGTGAAGCATATAAAACCTCGGTAAATAACTTTTCGATCAATGCAAAACACGGTGATTTAATTAGTATAAAAACGGCAAAGGATTGTGAAGGAGAACTTCTAAAAAAATTAAACCTTCTCGGATTAGTGC
>JBMZVD010000030.1:0-23904 GCA_049625305.1 Flavicella sp. | reverse complement strand
CTCTCTCTCTTACTCTCACTCTGTCTCTCTCCATTAACAACTCTTTTTCCACCATTCGTTGGATAGTCTCCACTAAAATACCAATCTCCTGAATGGTCTGGACATGCTTTGTGCAAGCCATCAATCGTTTGAAATATCACTTGTACATCAGCTTTGATTTCAGAAGTCTTTAACATCTCTGCTATTTTATCAGAAATCTGAATATCCGTAAAAGGAGCGTAGATTTCTTTTACAAAATTTTCAATGCCCGCATCTTCTTTGATTCTTTGCTTTATGCACTTCTTGTAAACATCAGTAACGACGTGGTATTGATCAGTATCTTTCAACAACTCTACAGCAGCTCTAAAGGCAATAAAATCACCAATTTTAGCCATATCAATTCCATAGCAATCTGGATACCTGATTTGAGGTGCTGAAGACACAATCACAATCTTTTTTGGACTCAGACGATCCAAGATTTTGATGATGCTCTTTTTTAAGGTAGTTCCTCTCACGATACTATCGTCAATAATCACTAAGTTATCTGTAGGTTTTACCACACCATAAGTGATGTCATAAACATGTTCTACTAAATCATCTCTTGAATTATCATCTGCGATAAACGTACGTAACTTAACATCTTTGATGGCTATTTTCTCAACACGTGCACGCTCTGAAAGAATGGCATTCAATGCCTCTTCAGACAATTCTCTTTTACCTTTTAAGATTTTAGACAACTTTTGTTGGTTTAAGAAATCTTCTGCAGCTTCACGCATTCCGTAAAAAGAGGTTTCCGCTGTGTTAGGTATAAATGAAAAAACACTATTGGTAACATCGTTGTCAATTTTCTTCAAGATTTCAGGAAAAACAGTTTTACCTAAGTTTTTACGTTCCTGGTAAATATCTGCATCACTTCCTCTTGAAAAATAAATACGCTCGAAAGAACATGATTTCTTTGGCAATTGTTCTAAAACTGGCTGTACAGATATAGCTCCTGATTTTTTTGCAATCAATGCATGCCCTCTCTCTAATTCTTTGACATCTTCATAGGCAACATTGAATGCTGTTTGGATAACAGGTCTTTCTGAAGCAACAACCAAAACTTCATCGTCTTGGTAGTAAAAAGCAGGACGAATACCAGCTGGATCTCTCAACACGAAAGAATCTCCATGCCCTAACAAACCTGCCATGGCATATCCACCGTCAAAACTTTTTGCAGCTCGTTTTAATATCCTTTGCACATCAACTCTCTCTGCTATGATTGGTGAAGCGTCTTTTTTATTGTATTCTCCCTTTATATCTTGGTACAAGCCTTCCACTTGATCATCTAAGAAATGTCCAATCTTTTCCATTACAGTAACCGTATCCGTGTTCTCTTTCGGATGCTGCCCCAATTCAATCAACTCATCCATCAATTGTGGTGAGTTGGTCATATTAAAGTTCCCCGCTACAATGAGGTTTTTGTGTTTCCAATTGGACTGACGTAAAAAAGGGTGTACGTTTTCAATACTATTTCCACCAGAAGTTCCGTATCGGACATGTCCTAAAAACAAATTTCCTATGTAGGGAAGGTGTTCTTCTTGCCAAGCAACATCATTGACTTTGTCAGGGTTATCCTCCAAAGTTTGATTGATTCTATCGTTGATTTGAGCAAAAATATCTTGTATCGGTTGCGATTTATTAGATCTTACACGGCTTATGTAACGAGAACCTGGAGTTGCATTGAATTTCAAACTTGCAAACCCGGCGCCATCTTGACCTCTATTGTGTTGCTTTTCCATCAACAAATACATTTTGTTGATCCCGTAAAAAGCTGAACCGTATTTTTCTTTGTAGTATTCCAATGGTTTAAGCAAACGTACCATTGCTATTCCACATTCATGTTTTATCGCATCACTCATAATGTTGTTTAGTATTAAGAGGTTTTATTTTATCTCTTTAAAGCTTCTCTAAGAATTACTTAGAAAGATTCAATTCGTAACTCGTCAATTCCTTAAATTGTTGCAAACGTGCATTGATATCGTCTTGACTAATAGACTGCATACGCTCAGTTCCAAATTTTTCTACACAAAAAGAGGCCAAATTAGAACCATGAATTACAGCATTTTTCATGTTTTCAAAAGAAACATCTTCCGTTTTTGCAAGATAACCTGCAAAACCTCCTGCAAAAGTATCTCCAGCCCCTGTTGGATCAAAAACTTCTTCCAAAGGCAAAGCTGGGGCAAAAAAGGCTTGATCATTGTGGAACAAGAAAGCGCCGTGTTCTCCTTTTTTTATGACCACATAACGCGGTCCCATTTCATGGATTTTTTTTGCTGCAACTCTTAAAGAATACTCTCCACTCAGTTGTCTAGCTTCTTCGTCGTTGATTGTAATTACATCAACTTTTTTAATAACTGCCTTCAATTCATCCAAGGCAATATCCATCCAAAAATTCATTGTATCCAAAACAATCAATTTAGGCTTTTCTGTCATTTGCTCTACTACTGCATTCTGAACAAGTGGATGTAAATTTCCTAAGAGAACAATTTCAGAATTTTTAAATTCTTCGGGCACTACTGGGTTAAAATGTTCTAAAACATTCAATTCGGTAATCAAGGTATCACGAGAATTCATGTCGTTGTGGTATTTTCCTGACCAGAAAAACGTTTTACCATCCTTTACGATTTCTATCCCTTCTGTAGAAACATTTCTCTTTTCTAACATGTTAAGGTATTCATTTGGGAAATCTCCTCCTACAACAGAAACAATCCCAGATGGGATATTAAAATTTGCAGCAGAAAGTCCGATATAGGTTGCGGCACCTCCTAAAATTTTATCTGTTTTTCCAAATGGCGTTTCAATTGCATCAAAAGCAACTGTCCCAACGATCAAAAGTTTACTCATATACTGATTTTTAGTCTTTTAAAAAGTTTGAATCTTTTTTACAAAACCGTTCAAACTTCATTGTGATTCAATAACTTTGCAAAAATAAGTTTAAAATATGACTATCAAAGAAATACAAGAAGAAATTATTGATGAGTTTGCTATGTTTGAAGATTGGATGGAGCGTTATGAATACATCATTGACCTTGGAAAATCTCTAAACCTTATAGATGAAAACTACAAGTTAGAAGAAAACCTCATCAAAGGTTGCCAATCAAAAGTATGGTTGCATTCTGAATTTGAGGATGGAAAATTACATTTTACTGCAGATAGTGATGCGATATTGACCAAAGGAATTGTAGCCCTTTTGTTGCGAGTATTCAACGGGCAAAAGCCCGAAGATATCATTGGAGCAAACATGACATTCATCGATGAGATTGAACTCAAAGAACACCTTTCACCTACCAGGGCAAACGGTTTGGTATCGATGATCAAGCAAATCAAACTCTATGCTCTTGGTTTTCAAACAAAACTTCAATAATCAGAAAACACTACAAAATACATAAATTAGTATCTTTGTAATGGTCGAAAATTAAAACACATGGAAGAAAAAGAAATAGAGGATATTGGGGAAAAAATAGTACAAGTACTAAAGACTATTTTTGATCCTGAAATTCCTGTAGACATCTACGAATTAGGTTTGATATATGATGTAATGATCAACGAACATAAGGAGGCTAAAATCTTAATGACTTTGACCACTCCCAATTGTCCAGTTGCAGAAACGCTACCGAAAGAAGTAGAAGACAAAGTTGAACAACTGGAAGAAATTGACAGTGCAGAAGTGGAAATAACTTTTGATCCCGCATGGACTCAAGACATGATGAGTGAAGAGGCAAAATTAGAACTTGGATTTCTATAAAAACTTATTCTATGGAAGAAATCGTAAACAGAGTCGCTCAAAATAAATCTCTGACTACCATTGATCTTGAGGATTTTTACCCAAAAGGACAAAGAGTCTTATTTGATATCAGACAGTGGCTCTATCAAGACCTGATCTTAAAAGAAAAAGATTTCAGAGAAGCTATCGAAACTTACGATTGGGCTTCCCTACAAGATTGCTATGTAGCACTGACATGTTCTGTGGATGCAATTATTCCCTCATGGGCATATATGCTAATCACTACCAAAGCAACACCTTATGCAAAAAAAATAATTGTCGGGGATTTAAATCTTTTGGAAACAGTAATTTATGAAGAAATTATAAATTCCTATGACGCGAGTAACCTAAAAGACAAAAGAGTCATTGTCAAAGGATGTGCAAACAAACCTATTCCTGCATCTGCCTACACACAATTGGTCACCAAAATATACCCTTTAGTGAAATCTATTATGTTTGGAGAAGCTTGTTCCACTGTACCTCTATACAAATCTACAAAACCAACTAAATAACAACTCTATGAAAAAACTACTACTATGTAGCCTTCTCTTATTTGTAATATTCTAATCGCTCAAGAAGAAGACAAAAACGAGGAGGGATGGAAAACAACAGGTAAGCTTACCTTTCTGATGAACCAATCTGCCTTTTCAAACTGGTTACCAGGTGGAGAAAATGCTTTTACAGGAAATGTAAACCTCAACTACGATTTTAACTACAGTAAAAATGGATGGGTTTTCGACAATAAGATTATTGCTTTTGTAGGAGTTTCAGCCATACAAGGAGAAGACCCCAAAAAAACTGACGACCGTTTGGAATTAAACTCCATCCTTGCCAAGAATTTTGACAAACAGTGGAGTTTCTCTTTTTTCGGGAATATAAAAACACAATTTTTAGATGGACATGACTTTACCGAAAGTTTTGAAGGAGACAATACACAATATCCAACATCTGGTTTTTTCAAACCCGTATTTATTAGTTTTGGTCCTGGTCTCTTTTGGAAAAAAAGTGATGATTTCTCGTTCAACTTCGCTCCTGTAACCTCTAAATTCAATATCATCACCTCAGAAATTTTCACCTACAACGGAACTGAATTTGTATCGAGTAACGATGTTGAAACGTTTGGAGTTGCTCCAGGAAAAACTGGACGCTATGAATTTGGTATGAATTTCCGTGGTTACTACAGAGTCAATTTGATGGAAAACATATCCATGGAAAATATTTTGACACTATTTGCGGACTACAAAGACAGACCTCAAAACGTAGACACAGATTACACCATGAACTTGGTCATGAAAATTAACGATGTCTTTTCTACAAACTTGACATTCCAAGCAGTATACGATGATAATGCCTTACAAGCTCTACAGGTAAAACAAACTTTTGGAGTAGGTATTAGCTATGTTTTCTAGAAAAAATAGCTACATGTAAAAATCCCCGTAATCATAAGATTACGGGGATTTTATATTTTTTTAGATCTCAAATCACTATTCCTCTGAAGGAACATCGTACTCTTGGTACAAAAAATTGTTATAGGGAAAGCGCTTGATGTGAATTTTTTTCACCTCTTCATAAACCTTAGATTTGAAATCTTCTAGGTTTTCTTTGTGTAAAGCTGAAATAAAAACACAGTTGTTTTCCATTTTTGACATCCAAGACTTTTGAAGTTCTTCAAGAGTATAATGAGCTTTTGTTTTTACGGTCACCAAATCATCTTCTTCAATTACTTCAGGTTCATATGCGTCAATCATATTGAACACCATCATCACTGGCTTGTCTATACTATCTATCTCCTGTAATATCTTATTTACTGAAGTAATGTGGTCTTCAAAATTTTTATGTGATACATCGACAACATGTAATAAGTAATCTGCTTCGCGCACCTCATCCAAAGTCGATTTGAAAGATTCAACAAGCTGTGTTGGAAGTTTTCTAATAAACCCAACAGTATCCGTCAAAAGAAATGGTAGGTTTTTCACAACCACTTTACGAACGGTTGTATCCAAAGTAGCAAACAATTTGTTTTCTGCGAAAACATCCGACTTACTAATAACATTCATCAGAGTTGACTTTCCAACATTAGTATATCCAACCAAAGCAACTCTAACGAGTTTTCCACGATTTTTTCTCTGGATAGCCATCTGTTTGTCTATGGTGGCGAGCTTCTTTTTCAACACCGTAATCTGATCTCTTACAATACGCCTATCCGTTTCAATTTCCGTCTCTCCAGGTCCACGAAGACCAATACCCCCTTTTTGTTTGTCAAGGTGAGTCCAAAGCTTTGTCAATCTAGGTAATAAATACTGACATTGAGCCAAAGCTACTTGTGTACGAGCATAACTGGTTTGAGCACGCTGGGCAAATATATCCAGAATCAAATTCGTCCTGTCCAGAATCTTACAATCAAGGACTTTTTCAATATTTCGTAACTGTGCAGGTGACAATTCGTCATCAAAAACGGCTGTCCCTATATGATGGGTATCTATATAACGTTTTACTTCTTCTAATTTACCAGAACCTATAAAAGTCTTAGCATGAGGTTTTTCAACTTTTTGTGTAAATCTTTTTACAGAAACACCCCCTGCAGTTTTAACTAAAAACTCCAACTCATCTAAAAACTCCTTCGCTTTTTCTTCGTCTTGATGCTGGGTCACAACACCTATAAGGACTGTTTTTTCAGAGGTTACTTTTTTCTTATCAATCATGCCACAAATGTACAATATTTTAGAGCAGCGTGACATGAGTATTTTTTTTAACTTACAAAGCAAATCCTAACAGATTTTTAAGCATCTAAATTTGTAATTTCGACAAAAACACTTTGCTATTATGGGACTTACCACTGTTGCTTTTTACAATGTTGAAAATTTATTCGACCCATATGATGCAGCACACACGCTGGATCGTGATTTCACACCTAAAGGCAAAAAAAAATGGGTGCCTTATCGATACAATTTGAAAATAAAAAAACTTGGAAATGCCATTTCAAAAATAGGGCTAGCTGAAACACAATCGCTTCCTTCTCTCGTGGGGGTAGCTGAGGTTGAAAACAAGACTGTCTTGAAAGACCTCTGTGCTTCAGAGGCATTGAAAGAAACTCAATACGAGTTCATTCACCATGAATCTCCCGATGATCGGGGCATCGACGTTGCACTACTTTACGACCCTATTCATTTCAAACCACAAGATGAAAAAGCCATAAAAATACTTCCTAGCAACACTGAAAAATGCAGTAATCAAGAATTTACCCGAGATGTATTGTATGTTTCAGGCTTGTTAAAAGGAGAAAAAATACACGTATTTATCAACCATTGGCCTTCAAAAAGAAACGGGTATGAGGTCACGAAACAAATGAGAATAAAGATTGCTCAAACCATTCATAAAGAAATAGCCAACATCAAAGATACAAATCCTAGGATTATAGTTCTCGGAGACTTTAATGACAACCCAACGGACGAGAGTATTCAAAATCACCTTGCAGTTGAAGGCTTAAAAAACACAATGTTAGAATTATACAAAGCAGGTCAAGGAGCTTCAAAGTTTTATGGCAAGTGGATGTTATTCGATCAAATACTCTTGTCTGACATTTTTTTTTCAACAAATAACAATGGATTACAATTTCTTGAAAGTAAAATTTTCAATCCTTCCTTTTTGACAAATCCAAGGGGCAGACACAGAGGAGAACCATTTAGAACCTATTCCGGCAGGTACTACCAAGGAGGTTGTAGTGATCATTTTCCAGTGTACACTCTATTAAAAACTTAGCGTTTGAATGGTTTGAAATCGTCAGGGACATTTTGGCTTGTCCCTAAAGATTTTGAATAAATTTCCCATTCTTCCAATGTAAAATTTACATTGGGTGCGTCTATTTCTATTTTACGTATTGCTTTCCCATCTGTGTAGTCCCACCAAGTACCCGAACCGTCTTCTAAAGGAACACCATAGACATCTTGTACAAGCCCTTGTTCGTTGAACAACACATACGCATCGTCTCCGTTTCCCGAAATAAAAGAGGAACTTAGCCATGGCAACGTGTCGAAATACATTCCAAAATCTGTATTCCCAAGTACTACAAAAGAATTTGGATCTATGATAAATCCAGACAAATCTACTTCTGAATAACTGTTGGTAGCGTTGGTATATTTTCGTAATGACCAATAATCTAATGACACAGAAAAGTCAGAAGGATTGTATAGTTCTACGAATCTCGCTTTAGTATTATTCGCTGGGTCTGCAATTTCAGTGATCATAACTTTTTGGGGGACGCGTTGGCACACTTGATAATCACCAAGTACTTCTATATCGTTTGGAGTGCGAATTTTTAAGTTTAAAACTTTTCCGTTTCGATACAAAACACCTGTAAGAGAGATTTGTTGTATTGGAAATACGGTCGCTGCAAATGAGGCCGTACCTTCGGTATACAAATAGCCATTTTTCAAAACACCACAACTTTCTAGGGTTCGGATAGCTGGTAGTGCTCCAGAATAGTATGCAAAAGCTTTTCCTTTTTCAGAAGCTGTAATTTGAATGTCTTTGAGACGAATTAATGTTTGTGGAATACCTTCAAGTTCCAATGTTGATAGATGCAATGATTGAGGAACAAGCATCCCTCCTTTTTCCAATACAAGCAAGTGTCTTTGCAATCTCCCTAGGGCAATCTCGGTCACGGAATTTTCTGAAGCATAACCCAAGGTCATGATCCCTCCTATCTTATCTAAATACAACCGATTGAGGCGGAGCAAGCATTTATCTCCTGGCTGAAAACGTTCGTGCAAATTTACTTCATTATGTAATACTCGTAAACCTGCTGTTGGATTTTCTAATGCGTCTTGCACAAACAATTCATTTGTAAAATTTCCAGAAACATCACTAGAGATGACAAAACATTCTAACCACAACGGATCAGCATCTCCAAATTCCACGGCAGTACCTTGGTACATTCCCTGCAAAGTCTCAAAAGAAATAGTGGGTTGTGTATGTGTTACTTGATTACAAGCTTCTTGATCAAACACAACATCTAAAGTATCACGTATTAACAAAAATTGGTCGTCGTAATAAGAACCAACTATCCCTGTTAAGACTCCCTTGTTTTTCGGTAGCACAGCCTCCTTAAAATCTGCAAACCCACTAATTTTTAAGGGTATTGATCCCAAGTAGTGACAATTATCCGAAAATTGAAACACTTCTCGTTCCACAGTGCTATTGTCGCCAATTTCACCATAAGACTGTACTTCTCCAAGCTTTTCAAACTGAGTATTTGTGATACGAATCAATCTGTTTTTATAAGCTGAAATATCCGAATCTAAAGACACCATCAAAGGCTTTATAACATAGGACTCACAAGTTCTAAACAAATGAGATGCTATTTCAAATGTTGGGATAGGAGACAAACGCCCATCTATCAACTTCCCTAATTGTAAAGTTCCAAATCGATACCCAAATGTCAAACCTTTCAACTGTATGTATATTTTAGTTCCCACAGGAAATAGTGTATACAGATAGGTCTGCTCCAAGGCAATTTGTATTCCTATAGTGGGTTGATCAGGACTGTCTTGAAGGTATATTGTTTTGTATATATTTCCTGATGCATCATTGGATATCAAATAACCTGCTACGATTCGTTCTTCAGTGAATGTATAGTTCGCATAGGAGGTAAAATCATACAATTGCGCTAAACTATTTGTAGTTTTTAAAGACAGAGGCTTGCAATCTATAGGAGGCACTTCATAGTGATCTGAAAAACTGCAAGCTCCAAGAATAGTTTGTAGGATATAAATTTTTATAACTTCTGATACACACTTCATAACACTCATTTTTAGCAATTATTTACATCTGAATAGAGAGATTTACAAAATAACTAGGACCAAAACCCATCCAATACTTATTCCCAAAAAGAGGATTTTTGAGCAATGTATCGCTAAAAAATCCCTGATAACTTGCTTTTCTAGATTGTTCAAAACCACCAGTTTTATAAACTTTACCAAAAATATTATTGACCCCTACAAACAAGCGAACAAATCGATCTTGAAGCTTCCATGATTTACCTCCAACAATATTGGCCAAAAAAACATCTTGTAAACGCTCTTGAGGAATTCGTTGGAGGTTCTCTGAGGTCCTTATAAAATCTCCCGAACCTGTATCTACATAAGGAAGCCCTTCTGAGTCGTTATAAAACTGAGAAGTCCGCAATAATGGAGCAATACGAACATAATTATGAGTCAGCAAATTGTAATTTACTCCCAACCACCAATAGTTAGGAGCATTGTATTCAAGTCCTAATGCATAAGCATTTTGTGCCGTACCTCCTAATTTGTAATTTTTTATATATGCCTTTCCTGCATAGCTTTCTTCTAGTAAAATATTGTCGGAAAAAAGGTACAAGTCAGGATGATTTGCATAGGTAAATGTCCCCAAAGAAGTTACAAACTGAGCTTTTAAAGTACTGGAAAGAATATAGTTCAACCCTAATTCTATACCTAAGTGTTTTTTTGAAATATTTGAGAGTATTTGTGACACAAAATCATCAATATCTTCTCGATACCCTTGAACATAAGTAAAACTGGTTTCTGTTAATTGTTGTAAGAGTGTGTAAAAACAAGTGAAACGAAATTTAAGATTGGTTCCTCTGTGATAATAATTGAGTGCATTACCAAACACCAAACTGCTTGATGTATTAGGGCTAAATGCATTGTGAATTCTAATATTTGAAAAAGCATTCTTTAAAGCAATTGGCTTTGAAAAAACACTAAAATCCAAACTCAACAGGTGTCTGTTGTTTATTTTAAAAAGCGTCTCTGAATTAAGTCCCCAATCCAACAATTGCTTTTGAGTACTTTTTCCAAACGATGTATTTGGGTATTGACCGTTCTGATACAAGCCATCACGTTGAAATTGTGTGTAGAGTAAACGAATGCTATGCCGATGCTCAATTTTTGACAACTCGTAACTTTGCTGCAAAAAAAGGGAAAGCTGAGAAAAATACAATTTAAAATTATATTTAAAATGTTCGCCTACCAAAACATCCCTATCTATTGTTTTGAGATTGGATTGACGTGAAGTACCTGTAGCAAATGGATCGACATCTCTCAATTTTTGGGCTCCAAGAAGGTCTGTAGGACTCGCATAATACTTACGGATATCTGAATCGAAACTTATGCCATACACTTGTTTTTTTGTTTTAGATTCGTTTTGAAGCATTCTAACATTACAACTAAAACGATTCAATTCCTCCCTATCTTCATAGAGATAATAAGTCGGTTTTAGTGTTATTGCATTAGACATGTAAAGTGCATTCCAATCTATTTGTCCGTCATCTTCAAACTTTTTTAACAATCCATATGCATTATAATTTGCGTTAGAAAGAGCATTAAAATGAGCATAACTAGGCAGTTTGCTATAATGAGTTGGATCAGGATTCGGCGCATTATTGTAGCCAAGTCTCGATTGTGAACCACTTCCAAAATGATACATAAAAGCACTGTAAATTTTAGTTGAGGGAGAAAGCTTCCAATAGTGATTTAGGATGAAAAAAGGACGGTTATCCGTTTGTAATCTACTATTTCGTATGCGTCCATTTTGAACCCCCCAATACGAATTATAATCAGGACCTTTGATGGCAAAAACTTCCTTTGTATTTGGTCCATTTTTCCCTCTTTTTCGATAAGCATAAAAACTCGATAAATTTAGACTGTGTTTGTCTGATAGTTTTTTTTCTATAGACATAAATAGAGAATTGGAATCATAAGGAGTCCCTAAAAATTTTCCTTCACTAGCATATCGCTTGGAAACAAAAAAAGCAGCCGCCCAATCATTTTTCAATAAACCCGTATAATGTGATGCTGTAAAACGGTTTGTGTAACTATTATTAGAGAGTGCAGAAGAAATTTGAGACCCTGAGCTGTAGCCAGAAGCTCTTGTGTTTATAACTGTACTCCCTCCAAGATTTGGAAAACCAAAAACAGTAGAAGTACTTCCTAAATGGTAACTAGAATTTCTCAGTACCTCGTTCAAGCCACCCCAATTGCTCCAAGAAGGCTTGTTGTCATAAGGAGACATCATAGAAACACCATCAATCCAAATGGTTTGTTCCGAAGCCTCATAACCACGCATTTTGAACCATGCTTGTCCCCAACTAAAACTAGCTGTTTTCAAAAAAACATCTTTGGAGGCAGTCAATAAACCAACTATATTTGTAGCATTATCAGAGGTGAGTTCTCGAAGGTGTTCTCGATCAATTGTGTTTTTATTTTTTTGCCGTGCATTACAACAAAAAACAAATGAACACAAAAAAACAAGAAAAAGAGACCTCTTAATAGTTTTCACAACAACTAAATACCTCATTTTTAGCAATTTAAACAATATTTATATACTATCCAAAAACAATGAAAAACATTCAAATAAGCCTACTTTTTATAAGCATTTCGATTCTATTTTCGTGTCAAAACATAACAACTAAAAAGAGCAACACTCAATTAAAAGATCAAAAACTTACGATTCATAACCTTGCCTTTTACAATGTTGAAAATTTATTCGATACAATTAATGACCCAAATACTTTGGACGAGAAAAGTCCAATCCTGGAAATCAAAAATGGCCGAAGTGCTGTTTACCGAGAGAAAGTAAAAAATATGGCCAATGTCATTGCAGGAATTGGAAAGGATAAAACGGGTAGCTCCCCTACGCTGATAGGCTTGGCAGAAATAGAAAATGAGACCGTACTAAAGGATTTGATTGAAAGCGATAGTCTAAAAAATGAAAAATATGGTTATATCCATTTTGATTCTCAAGACGCTCGAGGTATAGACGTCGCTTTATTGTACAAGAAAGAACACTTTATTCCCATAGATTTTAGAAAAAAAGCGCTCAGACTTTCCACAGAAACCGGAGAAAAATATTTTTCCAGAGACCAACTAGTGATAACTGGATACCTAGAGGAGGAACGTATTCATTTGATTGTCAATCATTGGCCATCAAGACGTGGAGGTGAAGAAAAAAGTAGTCATTTACGTGAAAGTGCAGCCTATCTTACCACTACCATCTGTGATAGTATCTTAGCAAACGAAGCAGATGCAAAAATTGGAATTTTAGGGGACTTTAATGACAACCCTAAGAATGCGAGTTTCAAAAGTGTTTTAAAAACAAAAAACACGAAAGAAGCATTGAATAGCAAAGACATCTACAACCCTTATGAAGCTCTTTTTGAAAAAGGACACCATACCTTGGTTTACAGAGACAACCTCTTTTTGTTCGACCAAGTATTGATAAGCAAAGGATTTCTGACAAAGGAAAACACTTACGATTCCTTATCCTTTTACAGTGCCCATGTACACAACCCTTCTTTTTTAACACAAGCAACAGGTCGTTACAAAAACTACCCTTTCCGCAGTTTTGTAAGGAATGGTTTTACAGGAGGTTACAGTGACCACTATCCCGTTTATATCAGTTTGGTCAAAAAGAAAAAATAGACATTTAATAAAGTATATCTAAAGAGCCTTTCTCTAACAGGAAAGGCTTTTTTTACAACAAGACATAGGGATGTAAAATTTAATCGACTGAAAGTCACTGGTTTAATTAATTTTTATCTAAATTTAGATATTATTTCAATCCATATACCATGAAAAAAATATTCTTACTATCAATTCTTTTCTCCTTTTTACTGTTTTCTTGTTCTTCAGATGAAATAAAAACAACAGAGCTCACACAAGAGGAGCTTATTGAAATCAATTCGAAACTATCCTATCTAGATGTTTCAGCACTGGATAATATGGGTGGTGATTCAGACTTGGAATCAAACACTTTTTTGAAAAGTCAAAATATAAAAACTGATTTTTTATGTAGTCATGAACTATCATATTCAGATAACTATGATGGATTTACTGTAGAAATCACTAACAAATATTTTGATTCAAACATGGAAGAAATAACCAATTGTGATGCGGAATCAAGCATGGCATCGGGTAGCTATTATATATTCACCGAACAAAAAACAGTAGGAATCAACAGAGAGTACCACTTATTTTCAGAGGCTTTGGTCAGTCAAAAAGTGTCAATGACTTCGTTTGAGATAACAAACAAAGCAAACATCTATGGACAGTTGAAAATTGAAGATGTCATTTTTGAAGTTTTGAAGGGAAGTTACATGAACATGGTAATTACTATGAATTTAGAAAGTTCAAGTTTGGAAGACCTGTTAGTGCCAGAAATAAACTTTCTGTATAAAATTGAATTTACAACCGACGAAGACACCTATCATTTTGACATGAAATTAGACAACGCTGATCTTGTGGAGTTGTTAGATGTAGAAGCCAACAATGTATCAGAAGAATTCTCTGCCAAATTTATCTTGTACAATAGCTCAAACAGTCAAGTAGGTTTTGTAAAATACATTCAAAATATTGAAACAGAACTCGAGCGATTTGAACTATACGACTTAAATGAGCAACTCGTAGAACCTTCGAGATAAACAGTCGAAATAAACAATTGATCAAAAGCCTTTCCCTTCGAAAAGGCTTTTGTGTTTTTACAAAAAAAAGACTGATTTACATTACAAATTTGTACATTAGGGCACACGAATAAAACACTGTAAACCAGCATGTCTATCACTCAAAAAATAGTTGTAAAAATAGGTTCAAATGTACTCACACTTGCCTCTGGTTTGCCCGATAAAAAAAGGATGGCAAAACTTGTGTCACAGATAGCAAGCCTTAAGGCTACTGGTACTCAAGTCATCTTGGTTTCTTCTGGTGCAGTAGCAGCTGGAAGAAGTGTTGCGAGCAACTACGAACACCTTGACACCATTACAAAAAGACAAATGCTCGCCGCGGTGGGTCAAACAGAATTAATGCATACCTACCGTGAACTCTTTCAACAACACAATGAAACTTGTGCACAGGTACTTGTAACAAAAGAATCCTTTCGAACACGTCAACATTACCTCAACATCAAAAACTGTTTGGACGGTCTGCTCAAGAGCAACATTACACCAATTATCAATGAAAACGATGTGGTTTCTATTACAGAATTGATGTTTACGGATAATGACGAATTGTCTGGCTTGGTCGCTGCCATGTTAGGTGTTGAAAGCCTTGTGTTACTCACTAATGTAGATGGTATTTTTACTGCCCATCCTAAAGAACCCAACGCAACATTGATTCAAGATTTCAACGCGACATTGGTCGATCTAGAAAATGCCGTTTCGGATATAAAATCTGAATTTGGACGAGGAGGCATGTTTAGCAAAGCCACTACCGCTAAGAAAACTTCAGAATTAGGGATAGATGTATATATAGGAAACGGAACAAAAGACAATATTATCAATGCACTTTTAAAGAAAGAGACAGGTACTTATTTCAAAGCAAATACTACCCCTGTATCTCCTGTAAAAAAATGGGTAGCTCATGCAGGTGACTTTTCCAAAGCCCAAATCATCATCAACGATGGAGCTAAAGAAGCACTGACATCGACAAAAGCGAATAGCTTGCTTATGGTTGGAGTCATTGCAATAAAAAGTACTTTTAAAAAAGGAGATGTTGTCAATATTTTAGACACCAAACAAAATAAAATTGGTCTTGGAAAAGTTGCATTCGACTCAAAAGAAGCCAATTCACTAATTGGTCAAAAAGACCAACAACCTATCATTCACTACAATTATTTAGTCCTAGACTCAAACTCATAGAAACCATTATGCAAAATACAATTGAAAACACATTAAAATTAGTACAAAAAGCAAGTAGAACTTTACTTTCAATAACACCTGAAAAAACCAAAACCGTTTTAACGGAAATTGCAAAGGTAGCTATCGAAAGAACTCCCATCATTTTAGAAGAAAACAAAAAAGACTTGGACCGTATGGATCCTAATGACCCTAAATACGATCGTCTTTTATTGACTGAAGAACGTATCGAAGGTATTGCCCAAGACATTATAAATGTATCAGCACTGCAAAGTCCTGTTGGCAGTGTTTTATCTCAGAAAACTTTGGAAAATGGTTTGGATATTTCCAAAGTACGTGTGCCTATGGGCGTGATTGGCATCATCTATGAGGCGAGACCTAATGTATCTTTTGATGTTTTTTCACTTTGTTTTCAAACTCAAAATGCCTGTATCCTCAAAGGAGGAAGTGATGCTGCTTATTCAAACCAAGCCATCGTTTCATTGATTCAAGAAGTTCTCGTAAAACACAATATAGACCCAAACATTGTAGCTTTGTTACCAACGGATCGTCAAGCTACTACCGAAATGCTACAGGCAACTGCCTATGTAGATATTATCATCCCAAGAGGGTCTCAAGGGCTGATCAATTATGTGAGAGACAATGCAAAAGTACCTGTTATCGAAACAGGAGCTGGTATTGTGCATACCTATGTAGACGCTAGTGCTGACATCGAAAAAGCTGCATCTATAGTCTGTAATGCAAAAACAAGGAGAGTAAGTGTTTGCAATGCTTTAGACTGCTTGTTGATACACCGAGACAAACTCGATGTATTGACCGACATCACAGACCAACTCATCGCAAAAGAAACACAGCTATATGCAGATAAAGATGCATTTAAAATTCTTGAAGGAAATTACCCTAATAACTTGTTACAAGAAGCTGACACAAGCCACTTTGGAACTGAATTTTTGTCCAACAAAATGGCGATAAAAACCGTAGACGACATTTCAGCAGCTTTGACACATATCGCAGCTTACAGTTCCAAACACAGTGAAGCCATTGTTGCTGAAGATAAATCAATCATTGAGAAATACCTAAACGAAGTAGATGCTGCAGCCGTCTATGCCAACACCTCTACTGCTTTTACTGACGGTGCACAATTTGGACTGGGAGCTGAAATCGGAATCAGCACACAAAAATTGCATGCAAGAGGCCCTATGGCACTTGAAGAAATAACGACCTACAAATGGATTGTCAGAGGTGATGGTCAAGTGCGTTCTTAGCGCAATAAATCTATTAATGAAACCTGCAGAACATGAAAGAAGCCCTCTCAGTTACTTTGATTCAAAGCAATCCTAAATGGAAGGATGTACCTGCCAATCTAAGGACTCTTGAAGTTGAAATTTCGAATATCGATACTTCAACGGATTTGATTGTTTTGCCAGAAATGTTCAACACAGGGTTTGTCATGAATCCTCAAGAATGCGCAGAGACTATGGAGGGTAAAACCATCCAATGGATGCAAGACATTGCCAAACAACACCATACTGCCATTGTCGGAAGTTTGATTATAGAAGAAAACAACCTTTACTTCAATCGATTTGTATTTGTACATAGTTCAGGAGCCTATGTTCACTACGATAAAAAACACTTGTTTAGCTATGCTGGAGAGGACAAAAATTTCACAGCAGGAACGCATCGCTTAATTTTTGAATACAAAGGGTGGAAAATTGCTCCTTTTGTCTGTTACGATTTACGATTCCCTGTTTGGAGTAGAAATACCGAAGACTACGACATTGCACTCTACGTCGCCAATTGGCCAGCAGAAAGAAGCCTCGCCTGGAATACGCTCATAAAAGCTAGAGCTATTGAAAACATCTGCTATGTCATCGGTGTCAATCGCGTTGGAACTGACAAAAACAAACTTGAGTACCACGGACAATCCCAGATCATAGGACCTATGGGAGAAGAAATCTATTATGAACAGTCTCAAAAGGAAACTGTGGCTACGAAACTATTATCAAGAGATACACTACTTAGTACTCGAAAAAAATATCCTTTTTTAAATGATAGTGATCATTTTCAATTGGAGAATGATTGAAAATACATTCAACTATTATGATTGAAATAAAGAACGATTTTATAAAAATTCAACTCACTCAAAACGGAGGGTCCCTCACAAGCATTCAAGCTTATGGAAAAGAATATTTATGGGAGGGAAATCCAGAATATTGGGGAGGACAAGCTCCAGTATTGTTTCCTATAGTAGGAAGATTAAAAAACGATAGCTATCATTACGAGGGAAAGACTTATCAGATGAAACAGCATGGTTTTTTTAGAAAAAGTACCCAAATAGAATTGACGCATCAAACATCGGACAGTGCTACATTTTCACTACAAAGCAATGCTGAAACCTTAGAACAATACCCTTTTAATTTTGAATTTCACACCGAATACAGGATTGAAGCAACGACAATTTATATCAAACACAGGGTTGTAAATACTGGCACATCACAACTTTTATTTTCACTTGGAGAACACCCTGCCTTTAAATGCTCTTTAGAGCATAAAAACGAAAGCTATCAAAACAATAGTTTGGTCTTTGAAAAAACAGAAACAGTTGCAACTCATTTGATAAATGATGGCCTTATCGGAGACGTAACTTCAAAAATCATAGACAAGAGCGACACATTGGATTTACATGCTAGTATCTTTGACAAAGATGCCCTAGTATTTAAAAACATGCATTCAAGAGCAGTAACTTTATCACACGTAAAAGAAGGAAAAATCGTCACACTTCGCTACGAGGGTTTCCCGTATTTGGGTATTTGGTCCAAACCCAATGCTCCCTTTGTTTGCATAGAACCGTGGTTGGGTATAGCAGACAGCATACACAGCACCCAAAAACTGGAAGAAAAAGAGGGAATTATTAGTTTAGAAAAAGGAAAAACATTCAGTGCCCAGTACAGCATTGAAGTTCACAAATAAAAAAACCTACTTTTTAGAGCAGGTTTTTTTAGGTCTTATTTTACAACCAATGGGTTCATCCATTTGAAGTTGTAGTCCGTATCAGGAACTGTGATACGTTCAGCAATACGCCTCATTCTATCCGGAAGACGCATCAAATAATTTCTAGCTTTGTCGGCTTCAGGTGACAAGTTTGTAATCTTATCTATGCCCCAAGCTTTATTGAGTTTTTCTAAAATATCTATGTAGTCAAAAGAAGTGTAAACCCCTGCTCTTTGAGCTACGTCAGAAAACTTATCGAAAAGAGAGGCTTTTTTTCCAAAAGACTCTCTCAAATACATCGCAGGCATTTCAATCTTATACTTCATCATGTCACAAAATGCAAGCATCATTTCACTTGGATCTACTGCAAATATTTGACGTATGAATTCTACATAAGCCAAGTGATGACGCATTTCATCTCCTGCAATAATTTTTGACATTTTTGCCAAACCTTTCATTCCTGCTTTACGAGCCAGTTTGGCCACATTGTTATGTGAAACATACGTAGCTAACTCTTGGAAACTAGTGTAAACGAAAGTTTTATAAGGATCGCGAGAAGTTCCAATATCAAACCCATCTGCAATCAAATGTTGTGTTGTAATCTCTACCTCACGCATATTCACACGACCTGACAAATAAATATATTTGTTCAAAACATCACCATGTCTATTTTCTTCAGCGGTCCAGCGACGAATCCAATCGGCCCATCCAGTTCCTGTAGCGTCACCATGCTGATCAACACCATCCAAATCCAACAACCATGATTCGTATGTTGGCAATGCTTCTTCAGTAATCATGTCCCCTACTAAGGAGATCCAAAAGTCATTACCGAGTTCTTTAGACAGTTCTCTAATTTCTTTTACCTCATCAATAAAGGTGTCTGATTGGGGATTAGGTAAGAAGTCAGTAGGTTGCCAAATCTCTTCGGGGCTAATTAAAAACTTACCAAATGTAGTCTCTATATCTTTCTCAAGAGTCAACATCACTTCCTTACGCACATTGTATATAGACATTTGTTATTTTTTTATATTTATTTAAGGGGCAAATATACTGAGTTTTTAATTGTTTTTTCTACTTTTTCAAATAAATCGTCAAAAGGCATTGAATTTACTGGAATTGGCTCGTGAACTTTGAATTTCATTGGAATCCCGATTCCCAAAGGAAAGGCTCCTTTGGCAACTAATTTCCAAGAATTATTAATAGTTAACGGCACTACATGTGCATCAGGAGCATATTTGGCCAACATTTTTAAACCATTGACTGAAAATGATTTAGGTTGTCCGTTTCTACTTCTTGTACCTTCAGGAAAAATAACAGCTGCCCACTTATTTTTTTGTATATTCTTAGCGAAACCAGCTAAGGCTGTCAATGCTTGCTTGGAATCTTTTCTATTGATCAATACAGAACCTCCGTGTTTTAAATTATAGGACACACTCGGGATACCTTTACCTAGTTCCATTTTAGAAACAAACTTTGGGTGGTGTTTTCTAAAGTACCATGTAATGGCAATGATTTCATAAGAACTTTGATGGTTAGAAACGATGATCAATGGCACGTCTTTTGGCAAAGATGACGCTGATTCAAAATCTATTTTAGTACCCAAAATATACATGCTCCATTGCAACAAGTAATTTAAGATATCAACAGACTTTTTATGAGGTGTGTACCCAAATACACGGTGACAAAACCACTGTATCGGTTGAAAAAGGAGCATTAAAAAGCCAAAAACAATGTAATGCAAAACTGAAAGCGGATATGAAATAAGTGTTTTCATTGTAAAACGGTTTGTAGACTAAAAGAAATTTAAAGCTTCAAATGTACATATATTAAGTCAATTGAAAAGCCATTGTTTCCATGGGATTCGAAGTAAAATCAACAATAGTGCGATTCCATAAAAAATTGCAATGGTTTTAAATTTTGACTGTGAACTTTCTCTTTTTTTATGTTGAGACCATCCAATAGTGAGAAAAATGACGGCTATAACCATTGTCAAAGGATGCTCTATAGCCAGTAATCTACTGTTTGTATCTGCTAATACTTCTGAGGTTCTACCCGCCTGCATCGCTTTGAAAACTGGGGACATGAAATACCAACTCAAGCCAATAAACAACTGAATATGAGTTACAATAAGTGTAGAAAGTCCTAGGATAAAATCTTTGCTCGTGAATTCTTTTTGCTTCACGAAACCAATTATTGCATTGACAAAAGTAAAAAGCAACAGCAAAACCAAAAGATAAGCCCAACTAGAATGAATCTGTAACATAAAAAAGCGCTATTAAAATACCGATGCAAAAATAATAATTTCATAAGAGCTAGAGGGTAACAATAGCTCTAAATATGTGTTTATATCGCTACTTCTAAAGTCACTGATAACATTAAAGTTACATACAACAATTTGAGATGCATTATATTTGCACACTAAAATTTTTTTAACTCCCCTTATATATGAGAAAAATTACTTTTTTGTTGTGCTTGTTTACCATAAGCCTCTATGCACAAGTACCTTCTTACTACAATGATGTTGACTACACAAAAACAGGCCTGGCCTTGTTTGATGAATTGTCTGAAAAACTAGATCGTACCCACAACGGATTGCCCTATTCTTCAAGCTCAACAGACTCATGGGATGTCTTGAACGAATCGGATGAAGATCCTTCTATAGCTAGCAATGTCTTGTTGATCTATGGATACGATGACAACGATCAAGACGACGCAAATGACAGAACACGCGCTGAAAGCTACTGTTGTGGTAATGTATGGAACCGAGAACATGTGTATCCTCAATCTATTGCAAAACCAGGATTTTCAACAACCAATGTTGGTCCTGGAACTGACATTCACAACTTAAAACCTTGTGACCCAGGATACAACTCCTCAAGAAGTAATAGAAAATACACCGACAGTTCAGGAAACTCTGGAAAGGTAGGTTCTTACTGGTATCCAGGAGACGAATGGAAAGGAGACATTGCACGTATCATCATGTACATGTATGTACGTTACAATGGAAACGGAAGTTCTATAGCAGAACAACAATGTCTTCCTAAAAGTATTGGTGTCGGTAATGCTACAACTATCGATGCGAACATGGTAGATTTATTTTTGAAGTGGAACGCAGAAGATCCTGTAGATGCTTTTGAAGCGAATAGAAACGAGGTAATTTTTGCATATCAAAAAAATAGAAACCCATTTATTGACAACCCTTATTTAGCAACTGCAATCTGGGGAGGTAATTTAGCAGAAGACAAATGGAACCTTAGTGGTGGTAGTGATGATACAGAAGCCCCTTCAGCCCCAACAAATATTATTGTTTCTGAAATAACAGATGAAGCTGCCAAAATTACTTGGACGGCTGCGACTGATAATGTAGCTGTATACGAATATATGGTATATGCAAACGATGTGTTGTTAAAAAGCACTACTGCAACTTCTGTGGATATCAATGGACTTGACAGTTCCACTACTTACGAGATAAAAGTAAAAGCAAAAGATGCTGCAGCAAATACATCTGCATTTAGTAATGGCGTGTCATTTACAACGCTGAAAGGATACACAACTATTCTTCACGAAGATTTCAACACTTTAGACAATGTAGCCACTTTTGATATTCTTGGTGAGAATTTTGCTTGGGAAATAAGAGACAATGGCCAATATGGAGACGAAGTTTTCGCTCAGATGAGTGCATATCCAAATGAAGTAAGTGAAGATTGGATTGTCTCAAGTGAGATTGATCTTACTGATGTTACAAACACTACATTCCAAATGAGTCAATACATCAACTATACAGATGGCGTGATGGACGCACAAAAAGTTTTAGTTTCTTCCGACTATAATGGAAATGTAGCAACAGCTACTTGGACAGAAATACTTCTAAGTACTAGACCCGCAGGAAACAATCATGATTTTGTTACTTCTGAGAAATATGACCTGAGTGCTTTTGATGGTAAGAAAGTTCACATCGGATTCAAATACATTGGAACTAATGACAATGGTTCTAGATGGAGAATCGATTCATTTACAGTGACTGCAATGCAGAATGGTACTGCTTCTATCAACACAATTTTAGAGGAAAGCTTTTATGTATACCCTAATCCTATTTCAGGTGATTTCTTACAAATAGCCTCTTCTTTTGAAGGAGAAATTGCTCTTTACAACATTCTAGGAGCACAAATACTTCCATTTAAGAACTATCCTAATGCTACGATAAATGTATCTAACTTACAAAAAGGTATGTATATACTCGTTGGGAAAAACGGAACAACTATTGTAAAGAAAAAACTAATCGTTCAATAAATCTTCATTGAATTTAAAAATATCAAACCACCCAAAAGGGTGGTTTTTTTATTCCATTACTTATTTTTTTGAAAAAAATTAAGGAGCTATTACCTGTATTGTTTTTGTGTACCCATTGCCAAGAGAAACACGAGCAAGACACACACCTTTTAAACCTTTGTTTTCAATTTTTTGACCTAGAGTATTGTACACCTCTAAAAGAAGGCCAACATCACTAAAAACAACGCCATCACGAACGCTAATCGACAGTCTTGGATATCGCTCTATACTATGGGTTTGCAGCACCTCAAAAAAAGTAGTTGCAATAAACAAATCGTCAACCGAGGCATTAAAACTACCAGGATGTGGTGCCTGCCTAAAACAAAACGCAGTAGCTCCTGCATCGGATGTTTCCAAATCTGATATTGAGGTATCCGTCTCACTACTTGGATTGATCCAAAGTGTGGTAGTACCATCGTATTTGACCACAAAACGGTAGTGTTCATCATAATCTAAAACCTCCACCCAATGTACTGCAGGAGTAGATGCTGAGGTTGCAATACCTGGAATAAAACCTTCGTCTGTATAGGTAATAAATAATTTAGCTTTAAAAGCTGAGGTATTCAAATGCGCAAAATATTGAGACCCCGAGCTTACGGAATTTGCTTCAACAGAAAGCGTAAAGGAATAGTACAAAGTTGACATTGATTCGTCAAAAGCAATGTGTACATCTTCATTATCTGTATCATTCAACCACAATTTCCCATCAGTGATTTGTAATTGACCAGGAGTTCCTGAATGGGGTTGCCAAAGTTCAGTATCACTCAAAAAGGTATCATTGACATACTCAAAAGGTTCGCACACCAATTGAGAAAAAACACAGAGAGGCAAAAAGCCTCCCCAATACACAATTTTTTTTTTCATAGCAGTCTTTTTTATATTGAATCTTAAATATAGCTTAGTATACTTCAGCAAAAAAAGAAGGCAACAGTTAATAAATAAGTGGTATAAAAAAAGGCAAGCTGAATGGCTTGCCTTGTACTATTTGAAAAATATTGGAATTACTTTACCAATACTTTTACTGCTTTTACTTGAGCACCATCTTGTACACGTACAATATACACTCCTTGTAAGTTTGCATTGGCAACTTTTTGACCTAAAGTATTGTATACTGCAACGATTTCTCCTCTGTTTG
>JBMZVD010000029.1:0-24454 GCA_049625305.1 Flavicella sp. | reverse complement strand
GATACGACTCTTCTGATGATGCAATGATTGAAGCTATCAACGAAGAAAGCGTTTCGGCTTTCACTGTTGCAGCGGTATACTCTTTCTAAGAAAAAAATAAAAAAAGCTACACTTTAAAAGTGTAGCTTTTTTAATTACACTTAATAAATACTAACTCAAAAAAAATGAAAAAAATTGAAGCAATTATCAGAAAGTCAAAATTTTCTGATGTAAAAAAAGCCTTGCAAGAAGTAAATGTATATTTCTTTTCTTACTGGGATGTAACTGGACAAGGAAACGAAAAAAAGGGGCACGTATATAGAGGTGTTGCCTACAGCACTTCTGACATTCAAAGAAGACAATTGTCTATCGTAGTAAACGATGACTTTGAAGAAGTTACAGTGCAAGCTATTTTGAAGGCTGCTGCAACAGGAGAAATCGGAGATGGTAAAATTTTCGTTTCTAATATAGAAAACGCATACAGAATCCGTACTGGAGAACAAGGAGAAGACACTTTAAAATAACACACACAAAGAAATAACAAAATTATGGACGCAGGTTTATTTACAGCGAATAACGTATGGATGATGCTATGTACAGCATTGGTATTTTTCATGCACTTAGGTTTCTCATTCTTAGAAATCGGATTGACAAGACAAAAAAACACAATCAACATTTTATTTAAAAACGTATTTATTATTTGTGTTGGACTCTTATTATACTACATAGGAGGATTCAACTTAATGTACCCTGGATTTGAAGAGGGTGATGCAGGTTTTTTAAAATTTGCAGGATTCGGAATTGACGCCCCTGAAAACGGAATGACACCTGATTATGCAGACGGAGGATACACTTGGTGGACAGACTTTTTGTTCCAAGGAATGTTTGCTGCTACTGCTGCAACTATCGTTTCTGGAGCCGTAGCTGAAAGAATCAAATTGACATCTTTTATGGTATTTACATTGGTGTATGTTGGATTGGTATATCCAATAGTAGGTGCTTGGAAATGGGGAGGTGGATTCTTAGACGCAATGGGATTCTATGATTTTGCTGGTTCTACATTGGTACACGGTGTCGGTGGATGGGCTGCTTTGATAGCTATCTGGTTGCTAGGAGCTCGTATTGGAAAATTTGACGAAGATGGAAACCCTAAAGTTATTGCTGGTCACAACATTCCTTTAGCTACAGCAGGTGTATTGATCTTATGGTTAGGATGGTTTGGTTTTAACGGTGGTTCTGTATTGTCTGCTGATCCAACATTAACATCTTTGACATTGGTAACTACATGTTTGGCTGCTGCTGCAGGTGGAATCGGAGCATTTATCTTTTCTCAAATCCTATATAAAAATTACGACTTGACAATGTTCTTGAACGGAATCCTAGGTGGATTGGTAGGAATCACTGCTGGAGCTGATCAAATGAGTCCTGATGATGCCATCATTATTGGCGCTATCGCAGGTGTTATCATCGTATTGGCAGTTGCATTGATAGACAAGTTGAGATTGGACGACCCAGTTGGAGCCGTTGCAGTGCACTTGATTTGTGGTATCTGGGGAACATTGGCAGTAGGTATCTTTGGAGCTATGGCAAGTATGGATCAATTCTTAACGCAATTAACAGGAGTTGCCATCGTTGGTGCTTTCTGTTTGACAACTTCTTTTATCATCTTATTTACATTGAAGAAAACTATGGGACTAAGAGTTTCAGAAAAAGAAGAAATCGAAGGATTAGACAATCACGAACACGGAATGAATGCATACCCTGATTACAGATTGAACGATCACTAAAATCAAAATCTTTAGTTAACTTACTAAATAAAAGAGCCTTATAGGAAACTATAAGGCTCTTTTTTATTTAGAAAGAATATAAACTAAATTGTGTTTGTTTGTAAAAATAGATTACACACAATAAATTCATCAATATTTACGATATCTTCAAGAAAACACAACTTATTTTACAAGCCTACTAAATAACACCAACAAAAACCCCCTATGCAAAGTGAATATTGGCTTTTAACTTGAAAAATCCGTAATTTTACAACTTATTAACAGCGTTATGACAGAAAAAAAAGGACTTTATTCAAAAGAATTTGAACACGAAAATTGCGGTGCAGGATTTATTTGTAATCTTAAAGGTGAAAAAACAAACCAAATTATTCACGATGCTCTTGAAATACTCGTCAAACTAGAACATAGAGGTGGAGTTAGTTCCGATGGTAAAACAGGAGATGGTGCAGGTTTGTTGATAGACATCCCTCACGATTACTTCAATAGAGTGTGTGAATTTAAACTTCCAAAGCAAAGAGACTATGCAGTGGGTATGGTTTTCTTACCAAAAAACAAAAATCAGTACTCACATTGCAAACAGACTTTTGAAAAAGAAATTGAAGAACAAGGTCTATCAATACTTGGTTGGAGACAAGTTCCTGTTGACTCATCTCAATTAGGTGAAATAGCTTTGGCTTCTGAACCTAATATCGAACAGATATTCATTGGTAAATCAGAAGACATAGACGAAGCTACATTCAAAGCAAAATTATACGCTGCACGTAAAATTACAGAGCATGCAATCAGCAATTCAAAAATGTCTGAAAGCTCTTATTTTTATCTACCAAGCTTATCAAACACTACGCTTATATACAAAGGTATTATCATGCCTGAAGACATCGGTCCTTACTACAAAGACTTGATGGAACCCGACTTTTTGACGAGACTCGCTTTGGTTCACCAACGATTTTCTACCAATACAATGCCTGCTTGGGAATTGGCACAACCTTTCCGATACATGTGTCAGAACGGAGAAATCAACACACTTCGCGGTAATGTAAGTAGAATGAGGGTTCGTGAGGAAATCATGAAAAGTGATGTTTTCGGACCTCAAATAGATAAATTATTCCCCATCATACTCCCAGGCAAATCTGATTCTGCCTCAATGGATATGGTGGTTGAATTATTGACACACACCGGTAGGTCACTTCCTGAAGTCATGATGATGATGATTCCTGAAGCATGGGAAAAACACGAAACCATGTCTGAAGACCGTAAGGCATTTTACGAATACAATGCATGTATTATGGAGCCATGGGACGGACCTGCCTCTGTTCCTTTTACGGATGGAGACTATATCGGTGCTTTGCTCGATAGAAATGGTCTGAGACCTTCAAGATATACGGTCACTAAAAGTGGAAAACTAATCATGGCCTCAGAGATCGGTGTGGTGCATGTTGAACCAGAAGACGTTGAAATACACGGTCGTTTGGAGCCTGGTAAGATGTTTTTGGTAGACATGAACGAAGGTCGAATCATCAACGATGAAGAAATTAAATCTAAGATAGTCTCTGAAAGACCCTATAAAGAATGGCTGGATGCTACTAGATTGTACCTAAAAGACGTACCAGACACTAAAGAATCTTGTCCAATAGAACCGACAGATATTCAGACTAGATCTCGTTTATTCAACTATACTATTGAGGACATTCAAGAAGTTATCACACCAATGGCCATCGCTGGTAAAGAGGCATTAGGGTCAATGGGTATAGACACACCATTGGCAGTATTATCAGACAGACCACAACTTATCTCTAATTATTTCAAACAATTGTTTGCGCAAGTGACAAATCCTCCATTGGATGGTATCCGTGAAGAAATTGTAACAGATATTAGTTTGGCATTGGGTAAAGACAGAAATATATTTAGCATTACTGAACGTCAATGTAAAAAATTGAGAATTCAGAACCCAGTAATATCAAACAATGATTTAGAAAAAATCAGAAACATTAGTGTCGGAGATTTTAAAAGTGAAACCATTGAAATGCTCTATCCTAAAGCCAAAGGTCTTAATGGATTGGAAGATGCATTGGAAAACATCATTGTACAAATTACCAAAGCACTTGATAGAAAAACAAACATCATCATTCTATCTGATAGAGGGGTCAATAAAGAGTACGCTCCTATCCCATCGCTTTTAGCATGTTCGTATGTAAACCATCAAATGAATCGTTTGAGAAAACGATCTTATTTTGATATTATCATAGAGTCTGCAGAACCTCGTGAACCTCATCACTTTGCTACTTTGTTTGGCTATGGTGCTAGTGCGGTAAATCCATACATGGTAAATGAGATCATTCGCAAACAAGTACAAGAAGGATTCATTACCGGCATGGATGAAGAGCAAGCTGTTAAAAACTTCAACAAGGCTATTGGGAAAGGAATCCTAAAAGTGATGAACAAAATTGGAATCTCAACATTGCATTCTTACAGAGGTTCCCAAATATTTGAAATTGTAGGTTTCAACTCCCAATTTGTTGAAAAATACTTCCCATACACTGCTTCCAGAATTGAAGGTATCGGATTGTATGAAATAGAAAAAGAGATCACAGAAAGATACAAGTATGCATATCCTGATACTTTGATAAAAAACCGTTTGGGATTAAATATTGGAGGAGATTATAGATGGAGACGTAATGGAGAAAGACACATGTTCAACCCTACGACTGTTGCGAAACTACAACAGGCTGTAAGACTGAGTGATCAAAAAAGTTACGATACGTATGCCAAAACAGTTAACGAGCAGTCTGAAAGATTAATGACCATTCGAGGATTGTTTGAATTTGACAATTTAGATCCTATTCCTCTTGACGAAGTAGAACCATGGACGGAAATCGTAAAGCGTTTTAAAACAGGAGCCATGTCTTATGGATCTATCTCAAGAGAAGCGCACGAAAACTTAGCGATTGCCATGAATAGAATTGGTGGAAAATCGAACTCAGGAGAAGGTGGTGAAGACAGAAAACGTTTTCAACCCAGTGTAAATGGTGATAGTAGAAATTCAGCTATCAAACAAGTTGCCTCGGGTAGATTTGGGGTAACTTCACACTACCTTTCTAGCGCAAAAGAAATACAAATAAAAATGGCCCAAGGTGCAAAACCAGGAGAAGGTGGGCAATTGCCAGGTGAAAAGGTATTGCCTTGGATTGCAGCTGCGAGAAATTCAACACCATTTGTAGGATTGATTTCACCACCACCACACCATGATATCTATTCAATTGAAGATTTAGCACAACTTATCTACGATTTGAAAAACGCGAATAGAGAAGCTAGAATTAATGTAAAATTGGTATCAGAAGTTGGTGTTGGTACCATTGCTGCCGGTGTATCTAAAGCCAAGGCAGATGTGGTATTGATATCTGGATACGATGGTGGAACAGGAGCCTCTCCCCTTACCTCTTTAAAACACGCAGGACTACCTTGGGAATTAGGTTTAGCAGAAGCACAACAGACATTAGTTCTCAACAACTTGCGAAGCAGAATTGTAGTAGAGTGTGATGGACAATTAAAAACCGGACGTGATGTAGCTATCGCTGCATTATTAGGGGCAGAAGAATTTGGGTTTGCAACCGCTCCTCTTGTTGCTTCTGGTTGTATTATGATGCGTAAGTGTCATTTGAACACCTGTCCAGTAGGAATCGCTACACAAGACAAAGAATTACGTGCTAACTTTAAGGGAACACCAGAACACGTAATCAATTTCTTCTACTATATAGCAGAAGAATTGAGAGGTATTATGGCTGAACTTGGATTTAGAACACTTGAAGAAATGGTCGGACAAACGCATAAGATCAATGCAAACAAAGCTATTTCACACTACAAAGCTAAAGGACTTGATTTATCTGCAATCCTTCACACACCTGCTCAATACAATGAGATGCCTGTTCGCAATACAGAGACTCAAGATCATGGTTTAGAGAATGTGATTGACTTCCAAATACTGAAAGATTCTCACCGTGCATTGTACAGAAAAGAACAAATGACATTGAATTACCCAATCATCAATACAGATCGTTCTGTAGGGGCTATTGTAAGTAATGAAATCTCAAAAATATACGGTCATTTAGGTCTTCCGGAAGACACATTAAACATCAACTTTACAGGTTCTGCTGGACAGAGTCTCGGAGCTTTTGGTGCACACGGTTTGACATTTACTGTAGAAGGTAATACCAATGATTATTTAGGGAAAGGATTGTCTGGAGCTAAATTGATTGTTAAAAAACCTGCCAAGGCCGACTTTATAGCTGAAGACAATATCATCGTTGGTAACGTTTGTTTATTTGGAGCTGTTGAAGGAGAAGCCTATATCAACGGAATTGCGGGAGAACGTTTTGCAGTTCGTAACTCAGGAGCAGTTGCCGTAGTTGAGGGAGTTGGGGATCACTGTTGTGAATACATGACAGGAGGTAAAGTAGTAGTACTTGGTGAAACAGGTAGAAATTTTGCTGCAGGAATGAGTGGAGGAATCGCATACATTTACGATCCTAAAGACAAATTCACAAAAGGACTTTGCAACGAAGAGACAATTGAATTTGAAGACATTACAGACGAACACGCTGCTGATTTAAAAGCAATGATTGAAAAACACGTACTCTATACAGAAAGTAACAGAGGTAAAGAAATACTTGCCGATTGGGAAAATAGCTTAAAGCATTTTGTAAGAATCATGCCTACAGAATACAAAAAAGCATTGGCTCGTTTGGCAAAAGGAGAAATAATGGTTGAAGAACTAACAATAGCATAACATCATGGGAAAAGTAACAGGTTTTAAAGAATTCGAAAGAAAGGATGAACAATATACTGCTGTAGAGGAGCGTGTAAGTCATTACAAAGAGTTTACAGTACCATTGAGTGAAACAGAACTCAAAAAACAAGGTTCTAGATGTATGGATTGCGGAATTCCATTTTGCCACAGTGGATGCCCATTGGGAAATTTGATTCCAGACTTCAACCACATGGTACATCAAGAAGAATGGCAAAAAGCTTCGTGGATTTTACATTCTACCAATAACTTTCCTGAATTTACAGGACGTTTATGCCCTGCTCCATGTGAAAAAGCATGCGTTCTTGGACTTATCGAAGACCCTATTTCAATTGAAAATATCGAAAAAAATATTGTAGAACGCGCTTTTAAAGAGGGATGGATCAAACCACAACCTCCAAAAGTAAGAACAGGCAAAACAATAGCTGTTGTTGGATCTGGACCGGCTGGTTTGGCTACAGCACAACAACTCAATAGAGCAGGACATACAGTCACCGTTTTTGAAAGAGACAATGCCATTGGTGGTTTGTTGCGCTACGGTATTCCTAACTTTAAAATGGAGAAAGGAATCATAGATCGTCGTGTTGCAATTTTGGAAGCTGAAGGAATCGAATTCAAAGTAAATGTAAATGTAGGTGTCAACTATAAAGTTGAAGATCTTAAGAATTTTGACGCTGTTGTTTTGTGTGGAGGAGCCACAGAAAGAAGAAGCTTGCCGACACCAGGTATCGATGCAGATGGTGTCGTACAAGCAATGGATTTCTTGACACAACAAACAAAGGTTGTTTTCGGTGAGAAAATTGAAAACCAGATCGTAGCAACAGGAAAAAATGTGGTTGTCATTGGTGGTGGGGATACCGGATCTGATTGTGTGGGTACTTCAAACAGACAGGGAGCTAAATCAGTGACTAACTTTGAAATCATGCCAAAACCACCAGGACATAGATCTGCCTCTACTCCATGGCCATATTGGCCTTTACAACTTAAAACATCTTCTTCTCACAAAGAAGGATGTGAACGTAATTGGCTTATCAATACCAAAGAATTTGTAAAGGATAGCGATGGTAAACTTACTGCACTAAAAACAGTAAATGTAGAATGGAAAATGGTTCCTGGCCAAAGACCTCAACTAGTTGAAATAGAAGGTACCGAAAAAACATGGCCTTGTGATCTTGCACTTTTAGCACTTGGTTTCACAGGTCCTGAGAGTACACTTGCAGACCAATTAGGAATTGAAAGAGATGTACGTTCAAACTACAAAGCTACCTATGGTAAATACCAAACAAACATCCCTAACATATTTACAGCTGGAGATATGCGTAGAGGGCAATCACTAATTGTTTGGGCCATCTCAGAAGGAAGGGAAGCAGCGCGTCAAGTGGATATTTACCTTATGGGAAAATCAGATTTACCAACAAAAAATGCAGATGGAGATTTGGTTGCTATTAATGACTAATAACCAACTAAACATACTAAACTTTTAAAAAGAGAGCTTTATAGCTCTCTTTTTTTTGCCACAAAAGACATTCGATATTCAAAAAAACTACATATTATTTATTTTGAATTTGAATGTAATTTCTTAACTTCGACATGTACTATATTAACATCTAAAGTTTGAATAGCATTCTACTGATGTTAATTTGACAAAATTTATCGTAAAAATTAATATTTACTCATTCTAAACAGTCATAATAATGATATTCATAATAATGAAGCACACTGTAAAATTAACATAATTCTTTATGTATTTTTGCATTTTCCAATTTTGATGGGAAAATTGAATAATGCTGAGTAAGATATGAGACAACTATACAATCCTGATTTAGATCACTCCAACTGTGGAGTTGGTTTTATCACTAATAAATCCTCTGAACAAACACACGAAATATTACAACTAACACACCAAGCCTTGTGTAAAATTCCTCATAGAGGTGGTATGAGTGCCGAGGGGATTGGTGATGGAGCTGGAGTAAATTTTGATATTTCAGAGAATTTCTACCGTGTTTTAACAGGAAACACAACACTCAAAAAAGGAGAATTTGGAGTTGCCAATTTTTTCTATCCAATAGACAAATCAGAGCACAAGAACGCAGAAAAACTAATTAAAAATATTTTTCTTAAACATACCATACCTGTTCTTTTATGGAGGGATGTTGAGGTAAATAAAGAGGCTGTTAACGAAGCATCTCAAAAAGCACAATTGGCAATCAGACAAGTTGTTTTTGGTCGTCCTTTTGGAATAGAAAACCAAGAGCAATTCGATGAGGTCATCAACAAAGCTTTACTTGACATAGAAAAACCAGCGTTTACAAAACCTGAATTAAAAGGCTTGTATCCATTATCAATGAGTTCTGAAACTCAAGTATACAAAGGTCGCTTGAACAGTTTTGAAGTATTTCCCTATTTCAAAGATTTGACAAATCCTGAACACAAGGTACATTCGCTATTTTTTCACACAAGATTCTCTACAAACACAGCGCCTAATCCTATGTTTGCACAACCATTTAGGAGAATGGCACACAATGGAGAACTAAACACTGATAAAAAAAATAGATTGAGTGAAGATGCAATTGCCAAATCTAAAAATAAAACGGTATTGTTTCCTGAAGGGCAGTCAGATTCTGCGCGTTTGGACCAAACATTGGCACGAAGAATCAACGAAGACAAGATGGACATCGTTGAAGCTATATTAGCGATGATGCCTCCAGCTTGGGAAAATGACAATAAATACAAAGGTGATGTTAGGGATATGCTCTCTTACTTTTCATTGTATGAAGAAAAAAATGACGGTCCTGCAGCCTTGATCTTTTTTGACGGAAAAAAGATTGGTGCCAGACTTGACAGACTCGGTTTAAGACCTTTGAGAACTATCGAAACGCATGATTATTACGCGGTGATGAGTGAAGCAGGTCAGATTGATTTCAAACCTGAAAATGTAGTAGACAGAGGAAGAATTGATGCAGGGGGTATGGTAGTTTACGACCATGAAAAAAAACAACTGCTCACGTCTAAAAACATCCTTACAAAATTATCTGAAAGAAAAGACTACACTGGCTTGTTACAGCAAGCAGCACTAGAACTAAAGAACTTACCTTCTGAAGATATATTTGATTACAACATACCTAAGAACCTGGATACATCTGCAAGACATGTTGCTTACTCTATGAATCAAGAGAGTTTTAAATTCTTTTTGGATCCTATGCTTCAAGATGGTAAAGAAAAAATATCCGCTATGGGATTTGGAGTGGCTCCAAATGCTTTAGAGCCTCATGAAGGGGGTATGTCTCGTTATTTTTCTCAAAGATTTGCGCAAGTAACCAACCCTCCTTTGGATAGTATCCGTGAAGCTGATGGTATGACACTTCGTGTTGTTTTAGGAAGAAAACCAAATTTTAGTGATGGTTCAACCAAACAATTGGTCATAGAGTCTCCTATTTTACAACCACAACAATTACTTCAAATACACAATAGCAAAGCACTTAAAGTTGCCACTGTAGATGGATTGTACGCGATTGACACTGAGGATATAGATAACAACCACAACATCATAAAAACAGCCGTTGAAACTGTTTGTGACGAGGTTGAACAACTGGTAAAGTCAGGAACAGATGTTATCGTATTGACTGACAAAAACATCAGTAAAGAAAATGCTGCGATTCCAGCCATTTTGTTGGTTTCAGCAGTCAACCAAAGATTGATTGCTACAGGAATGCGTTTCTTTACAAGTGTCATCGTAGAAACAGGACAAGCGGTAAGTACACATGATACGGCGTGTCTATTAGGTTTTGGAGCTTCTGCTGTTTGCCCTATAACTGTTTACAGTAGAATTTTAGAATTGACACAAGACAAGGATGAAATTCTTTCCAAGCTCAACTACTACCAAAAAGCGATTGAAAAAGCGTTGATGAAAACCATGGGTAAATTCGGTTTGTGTACTGCTGAAAGCTATATAGGTGGTGAGTTTTTTGAATCTAATTTCTTAGACACAAAAGATCCGTATTTAAAAGCTGTTTTTCCAAACGTGCATTCTCCCATTGGAGGTTCATCCTTTACTCAAATTGCAGACAGTGCTACAGAATGGCATGGAAAGGCTTTGGAAGTACAAGGTGAAAAAGACATTCCATTGTTAGGTTTGTTTAAAGAACGTGCTGAAGGATCTGGACATTCTTATGGTGCCACTGCCGTTAGAGAGTTTGTAAAAATGACAGAAGAGGAATTTACTTATACCGATAAGCCTGTTGAAAATACTGTTATCAGTGAAGAGTTGGCTCCTAACGACCCTGCTTTCAAACTTTTAGGATTTGAAAAAAGAACTCCTCAACAAATTGACAAGCATATCATCACAGCTGCTTACAGGAATTTTGTCAGAGAAGTTTATTTGGAAAGAGAAGGACGTCCTGCTGCAATTCGTGACGTATTAGAACTTCCATTTGATGCCGTAAAAGCCACTAAAAAAGAAGACTTTTTAGTATTACTTTATAAATATAGTGTCGTTGGAAATATTTCAATCTCGGTACAAGGATTGGAAGTAAACAAAATAGAAAACGACTACAGCATTCGCCTTGATAACGAAGCGTATAATTCATTGGCACTTGCATTGCAAGAAAAATTTGGTCCTGAAATAACATGCAACATTGAAAACAATGCATTAAAAGTGACAGCCACAGGAAGCGCTGTAAACTTCCTTGAATTGATTCATACAGAAAAAAAAGCCATTCCTCTTGAAGAAGTTGAAGCTGCTCATAAGATTACAGCTACCTTTTCTTCAGGAGCGATGAGTCATGGAGCTCTGGTTGCCAAAGCCCATCAAGCTGTAGCACACGGTGCTAATATTGCTGGTGCTTTGAGTAACTCTGGAGAAGGTGGAGAACAATCTTACCGCTACAACTCAATCAAAGCAAGTAAGATCAAACAATTTGCTTCAGGTCGTTTTGGTGTGTGGGCAGGGTATGTTGCCGATCCTTCCTTAGAAGAAATTGAAATCAAAATAGCTCAAGGAGCGAAACCTGGTGAAGGAGGACAATTGCCTTCTAAAAAAGTAAATGTAGAAATTGCAGCTGCTCGTAGTGGAACCCCTGGAGTGGAATTGGTATCCCCACCTCCACACCATGACACCTATTCTATTGAAGATTTAGCGCAATTGATCCACGATGCCAAATGTGCTCGTGTAAAAGTCATCGTAAAGCTTGTTTCTTCTGAAGGAATCGGAACCATTGCAGTGGGAGTTGCAAAAGCGGGAGCTGATGTCATCAACATCGCTGGTAACACAGGTGGTACAGGTGCTGCACAAGTGACAAGTTTGAAAAACGCAGGACGTATTGCTGAAATAGGTATTTCTGAAGTTCACCAAGCCCTGAGTGAAAATGGCTTGCGTGACAAAGTAGTATTGCGTTGTTCTAATGCACATCAAACAGGATTAGACGTAGTTAAATCTGCCATTATGGGTGGAGATTCTTTTGAATTTGGTACTACTGCCCTCATGATGTTGAAATGTGTAATGGCCAAAAACTGTAATGTGAAATGTCCTGCAGGATTGACTACCAATCCTGAATTGTATGAAGGAGATCCAAGAGCATTGGCACAGTACTTCATCAACTTAGGTCATGAGGTAAGAGAAATTTTGGCTAGTATTGGGTATACATCACTTGCAGCAGTTAGAGGAAAGACTCAGGTATTGAACTTGATCAATCATGCAGCAATGGTTGGACAACTAGACATGACAGGTTTGCTAAGAGAAGTAAAGATTGTCAAGATTGAAAATCCAGTATACTTAGAAGCTAATTTTGATCCTGATGATAGTTACCTTCCACACTTACAAGACTTCATCGACAACAAAAAAGATAGCATAGAAATTAAAGGCCCTCGCCTTAACAATAACAATAAGACAACAGGAGGTCAATTCTCGGTTGATATAGAACGTATCCTGAATTACAAATTGACAGATACACAAATCACAGAACACCCTTCTATCAAGGTGCTCGACAATGGGCGTAAGGTATTGTCAGATGACAGTATTATGGTATATACTGACAATTCCGCTGGACAGAGCTTTGGAGCTTTCAACAATTCGGGAGTTACACTTGTTCACACAGGAACCTGTAATGATGGAGTTGGAAAAGCTTGTACTGGAGGAGTTATTGTAGTTAAAAACCCTGGATTCTCTCAAAAAGTATATTCAGAGAAATTAGAAAACAATGTGCTCGTAGGAAATTTTGCATTGTTCGGAGCCACTGGTGGTGAATTGTTTGTTCACGGACAAGGAGGAGATCGTTTTGGAGTGCGAAATTCAGGTGCGGTTGCCGTAGTTGAAGGTGTTGGAGATTTCTGTTGTGAATACATGACCAATGGTACGGTCGTAAATATTGGAGGTTATGGAAAAGGATTCGGTAACGGTATGAGTGGTGGAAACGCCTACCAATACGACACAACAGGTGCAATTGTCGCTTCATGTGCGCAGGATTCAATTGACATGCACCCAATTACTGAAGCTTCAGAATTGGCAAAAGGTCATGAGGAAGCATTGCTTGTACACCTCAAAAAACACTACCAGAGAACAGGTTCAAAGAAAGCAAAAGAGTTTATTGAGCATTGGGATGAAAACCGAAAGCACTTCTACTTTGCGATTCCAAAATCATTGAAACAACACCATATCGGTGAAAATATTGCAAAAAGCATCAGTCGAAAACAAATGCTTGAAGAACTTGCTATCGCTGTTGCCAAGAAGCAATCTTCACAGTTACACAAAGCATACGATAGCAACGAAAATCTTTTCGACGGAAGAATTCCTACCTATGGCGAAATAGATTCTTCTTTGGTATCCCAATATGTAATCGTGGCTGGGGTTTGGAAAAGAGCTACTGAAAACGCGGTTAAAACTGGAGAGGCTAATGTAGAGAAAACTGCAAGAAAGTTAGTCATCACACAAGAGAAAAAGTTTATGGACAGTCTCTACAAAGATTTAAAAGAAGCCTTGGCAGATTTTAGTGACGAAGCACTGGCATATTTGTTAGCCAACAAACGTGTAGAGGACTACAAGGAAGCCAATTTGAACAGAGAAGTTGCTGACACTAATGCACTCGGTACTTTTGTATGGATTTTAGAATGCGACCGAATCAATAAAAAGCATCTAGAGAACTACAACAGTCTTGAAGAAGAAATCGCAACACATTATCTAACAGTATTTATCAATTCATTGGCAACTACTGAATAAAAAACATAAAAATTAGGTTTGAAATTTACTTTCAACCGAACGTTAAAACAATAAATTTAGATTTATATGGATAAAGATAAATTAATGAAGCTTTTAAAAAGCAACATCACATCACCTGTAGCTTTAGAAGGATTGCCTTTGAGTACAGAACAACAGCAATGGCTAGGAGGATTTCTATCTGGTATTCAAGTACAAGTTGAAGAACTTGGTGGATTTGGTAAAGCTGGCGGAAAACCGATTACAATCATTTACGGTTCGCAAACTGGTAATTCTGAAGCTATGGCGAATGAAGCTGCAGCAGTAGCTAAAAAACATGGATTGGCTCCAGAAGTACTTGACATGAGCGACATTGAATTAAGTACGCTTGCAAAGGCGCAACGTATCCTAGTCGTTACCAGCACCTATGGTGAAGGAGAGATGCCAGACAATGCACAAATGCTATGGGACGATATCTGTGCAGAGGATGCACCTCGATTTGACAATTCGTTCTTTTCTGTATTGGCATTAGGAGACACTAGCTATGATGGATTTTGCACAGCAGGAAAAGAATGGGACGCTCGTTTGGAAGCCTTGGGTGCAGAACGTGTAGCACCAAGAGTTGACTGTGATGTTGACTATGAGGCCCCTTCAATCGCTTGGATAGAAAATGTAATGCCTATCATAAGCGCTAAAGGGTCTCAAGAAGAAGTTGCCATGACCAAAGTAGGTTCGAAAGAACTAGCGAAACCTAAATTTGACCGTAAAAACCCATTGGAAGCTACCTTACTTCACAAGAAAACATTGACGGGCACAAATTCTAGTAAAGAAATTGTACACTATGAATTTTCATTAGGAGATTCTGGTGAAAGTTATGCTGCTGGTGATGCATTGAATATCATCCCTCAGAACCGTCCTGATTTGATTGACCAGTTGTTATCTTTATTTGGAAACACTCCAGATGATGTCACTATGAACAAATTGATTCACGAACTAGAAATACGTATTCCTAGTAAAGAATTGATCCAATTGGTTGCTGAAAAATCAGACGATGAAGAGTTGAAACGTATGGTTGAAAACGGTGACAACGAAGCTATTTCTGATTTTTTATGGGGATTGGATTCTTACCAACTGATCAAAAGCTACGGTTATAAAAAAATAGGTTTTATAGACTTTTTCAACACTTGTAAACCACTAAGTCCAAGAGCTTACTCTATTTCTTCAAGTATTAAGAAACATGAAAACGAAGTACACCTTACCATCGGTAGTGTGCGCTATAAAAAAGAAGATCGTGTACAAAATGGAGTTACTTCTACTTTTCTGGCAGACTTGGTGAATACGGGAGAAAAAGTAAAATGTTATTTCTCTCCAAACAAACAGTTTAAAATACCACAAGATGGTGACACTGCAACCATTATGGTTGGACCAGGTACCGGAATCGCACCTTTCCGATCTTTTCTAGAAGAAAGAGAAGCAGAAGGAGCTAAAGGTGACAACTGGTTGTTCTTTGGAGATCGAAATGCAGCAGAAGACTTTATTTACGAGGAAGAGATTAAGAGCATGCAAGAAAGCGGACTGTTGACAAAATTAGACCTTGCATTTTCAAGAGACCAGGTAGAAAAAATTTACGTTCAAAACAAAATGATAGAAAATGGTCAGGAATTTTTCGAATGGCTCGAAAAAGGTGCATATTTCTATATCTGTGGAGATGCATACCGTATGGCTAAAGACGTGGACTCTGCATTACACCAAATCATTGCCAAACACGGTAACATGACAGGTGATGAAGCTGCCAACTACGTTACGCAGTTAAAAAAACAAAAACGTTATGTACGTGATGTTTATTAATACATGACTAACACACAATTTCTTACAAACGAGTCCTTGATAAAAGGACTCGTTTTTTTTGCGGTTAAACATATAACACCTTCAGCACAAATTCATACAAATAGCTAAGAAAAGTTTTTTAGCACAAATGTTTAACTTATCTTTGCATAAGTTAAACGAAATAGATGCTATTTTACACAAAAGACATTCTTAATAAATCTAAATCATTCAAAAACAACCTGTTGAACACCTTAACAGGGCCAAGGGAAACGTTTTTGATTGCTAGTCAATCACCAGACAAAACAACTACTATTTCTAGTTGCAGTAGTGTTTTGCCCTCTGAAGATAATAGCTTTAAAATGAGAATTCACCTCAACCTTGAGAAGAATCATTTGAATAGTTACAAGGATATCATTGCCACAAAAGTGTTTTCAATCAACACTATTAACAATCAAATATCTGAACTACAACAATGCGAGGCAGCTAAGATTCAAAATGACATAACTGTATCAGACTATGAACTAGATTATTCTAAAGATAAAACGGTAGTATTTGTCAAAAATAGTCCGTTAAAAATTGGACTCGAGTTACTGGTTGACCTCCCTTTAGAAAATGAACAACAAAGAATGCTCATTGCTCAAATAAAATCAGTGGAAATAGCTAAAAACTATATAACAACAGGAGGAAAAATCCACCATAGCAGAGATAATGGGAAACAAGAAGGTATCGCTATTTCAATCCAAAACACTCATGAATCTGACACCATTAACAGAACGTCATCAAAGCCCCATTCAGAGGAACGAAGTGATAATGTTGTATTTGATGAAGTCACACAAACATACAACGCTAGCTTACTGCCCTTTGCAACAAATGTGGGTGCTCCCAAAATAGAAGCTACCAACCTAGCATCTTGGAAGAGTGCCAATGCCAATAATTTCAATCATCTTTTTAAAGAAAAATTAGAAAGTGTAAAAAAAGAATACGAAGCGCTTGTAACTGCTTTCAACACCAATGAAATGCTTTACAATACCGCAATGAACTTCAAACCTATCGTTGGAAAAACTTATCATTTGTACCGAAAAGACTCTGGAGAAAATTTTTTATCCTTGCTTCCACCAGAGTCTTTTAAGAAAAAACATCTAGGAGCCTACAAACTCAATGGTGACAAAGTATGGGAAGCAGTAATGTCAAAAGTAGAGGTATATGGATGATTTAAAATTAAAAATTAGACCTCAGATAAAAAGAATAGGGTCACTTGAAGGTAAAAAAGAAGTTGAGCGTTTTCAAAACAAAACACTTAGACCAATCTTAAAATTGCAACACACACTTATCATGACCTACTTTGAAAACTACCTTTTAAGAAGAAAAGTAAAATACAAAGAAAAAACATCTGATAAGAAACATGCTTTTATTGAAACTCTATTTGCAAAAGACCAACAATTTAAAATAGAATTAAAGGCTTTTATCTTAGGTCTATTAACAGTGGAGGAATTCAAGCAATACACAGAAATTTCATCAGATGCCAACAAGAGAATTCTGACTATGCTCAAACAAAGAATACAATCAACTATCGAAGCCTAAGCTGCGATTTTAACACAACAGACTATGACACTTTTTTGGTTCCGAAGAGATCTTAGATTAGAAGACAATACCGCACTTCAATTAGCACTTTCATCAGGAGCGCCTGTACTTCCAGTTTTTATATTTGATACACAGATTACAGAAGAGTTGCCTAAAGACGATCCTCGTATATCGTTTATATACGAAGCACTCGAATCCATTCAAAAAAAACTTGTTGTAATAGGAAGTAGCTTGCTTGTTAGAAAAGGAAAACCTATAGAAGAGATTCAAAAAATATGCAAAGAATATAGCATCACGACACTTTGTTACAATAGAGATTATGAGCCCTATGCAAGGTCAAGAGACAAAGCTGTGACTGACTTTTGCAAGCAAAACAATATCCAAACAAGGCATGCAAAAGATCATGTAATTTTTGAGCCAAACGAAGTACTCAAAGCTGACAAAACACCTTATACTGTTTACACACCCTACAAGAAAGCATGGCTCAAAAGGTTTGAAACTTCACCTATAGAAATATCTAACAGCCCATCAGATAACTTTTTAAAACACAGTGCTGGTTTACCAACTTTACAAGAATTGGATTTTACAGAAAGTCCAATACACGCTAAGAAAATTGACATGTCAATGGTCAAAGACTACGACAAAAACAGAGACATCCCACATTTGGAAGCTACGAGTAAACTAGGAATATACCTTAGATTTGGCACGAAAAGTATCCGAAAAATAGTTAGAGAAAGTACTGATACCTCAAAGGGAAATGAAGTCTTTTTGAGTGAATTGATATGGAGAGAATTTTTTCAACAAATCATTTTCCACTTTCCCAAAGTTGTCACTAATAATTTTAGATCAAAATACGACGCTATCGAATGGCGTAATGATAAAGAAGAATTCAAGAAATGGTGTGAAGGAAACACAGGGTATCCTATCGTAGATGCAGGAATGCGAGAACTCAACGCAACGGGTTATATGCACAACCGTGTACGAATGATAACTGCAGGGTTTCTTTGTAAGCACTTGTTGATTGATTGGAAATGGGGAGAGGCATATTTTGCAAAAAAATTGATGGATTATGAACTTGCTGCAAACAATGGAAACTGGCAATGGGCTGCTGGAACTGGTTGTGATGCTGCCCCTTATTTTAGAGTTTTCAACCCCTACACTCAAACAAAAAGATTTGACGAACACCTGTCATATATAAAAAAATGGGTACCTGAGTTTGACAGTCTTCAATATCCGCCCCCAATAGTAGAACACAAATTTGCTCGTGAAAGAGCACTGAATACCTACAAAGAAGGTATTGAGAAGGCAAATCGTTAAAGCATCAAACTGTACAAACCAAACAAGTCGATGAAATTATTAATTACTATACTTATGACAGCTAGCTCTTTACATGCACAGATGCTATTTGACTTTCAAAAAAAAGAAAGCATCAAAAAATGGGTCGTTATTGATGATGTTGTAATGGGAGGAAAATCAGATGGAAAAATGTACCGAAACAAAGAAAACAAAGGAGTGTTCTCAGGTGTAGTTTCTTTAGATAATAATGGTGGGTTTTCCTCTGTAAGACATGCTTTTCCTTCAAAAAAAGTTGGATCATCTCAAAAAATATTATTACGGATAAAAGGCGACGGAAAAAAGTATCAATTCAGAATAAAACACAAAAACGAAGACTATTATTCCTACAGAACAACATTCACTACAAAAAAAGAATGGGAAACAATAGAAATCAAAACATCTGATTTGGCTCCAACATTCAGAGGCCGAAAATTAGACATGCCAAATTTCAACCATCAAAGTTTCGAACAAATTGGATTTCTCATTGCGAATAAAAAGAATGAAAGATTTGAACTATTGATTGATTCAATAGAATTTAAGTAAAATTCTATTTATTTTTGCACTATAAATTGCAGGAATAATTAGAGACACTAAAGTATAGCAGTATGAACAGAGTAGCAAAAATTGAAACAGCAATTTCGCCATTTAGAAACGCATTAAAAAACCATAAAATTTACGATAGTATTCGTGATATCAATGACATTAAAAACTTTGTTGAAGGTCATGTATTTGCTGTTTGGGATTTTATGTCATTACTGAAAGGCTTGCAAAGAAAACTGACCTGTGTCTCATTGCCTTGGACTCCTGTTGCCAATGCAAAGACAGCACGTTTTATCAACGAGATTGTACATGGAGAAGAAAGTGACATCAATGAACTAGGAGAAGCAAAAAGTCATTTTGAAATGTACTTAGAGGCTATGGAGCAAATAGGTGCCAATACGCAACCTGTGAAGTTGTTTATTTCTCTTCTAAAACAAGGAAATTCTCTTGCATACGCACTAAAAGAAATACAAATAGACGAACGTATTGCCAATTTTGTGAAAAATACTTTTGAAATTGTAGAAACCGGCAACGTACATTTAATAGCTTCTGCCTTTACATTTGGTAGAGAAGATGTGATTCCTGACATGTTTATTGAAATTCTAAAAAACGAAGCAACATCTCAAAAAAATGTATCGAAACTAACTTACTATTTAGAGAGACACATTGAGCTAGATGGAGATGAACACGGTCCTTTATCATTAGAAATGATTGAAGAATTGTGTGGAAACGACGACAAAAAATGGGAAGAAGCTACTCAAGTTGCCAAACAAGCCCTGCAACAAAGAATTCAATTATGGGATGCTCTTACCGCTTGTATGGAAGAAAATAAAATACAAAAAGATACAGCACTAAACTTCTAAAAGCAACGGTTCTCAATACACATCTTCTTATTATATTAACCGTATAATCAATGTGTAAAATACACTCCTAAAAACGACTAAAATGACCGTAGATACTGCTATAAAAGAAAGAAAAACGGAAAAAGTATTGGCAGAAAAACCATGGCCTATACATAAAAATGATGCTGAACTCAAAGCTTTGGCTTCAGCACTTTTAGATCTTGCCGCCATGGCTCCTTACCACTATCCATGTAGCCGTTATCATACAAAAAACAAAACACTCACTTCGTGCCTACCTTTTCGAATCTACGTCTTAGACACAAAAAATTGTAGGTTGGTTTCAGAATATATCACATCCAAAAAAATTATTGCAGGAAAAATCCAAAATATGTTGGATGCTGCTGATCTACTTTTTATGGTGACCTGGTTGCCCGAGGAAAGTGTTACAACATCTAAAGACCTCGCAACGATGAGATCCGAAAACATTCCTTTCGAAGGATCCTTAAAAAACATGGAACACATCGCAGCAGCCTCTGCAGCTGTTCAAAATTTACTCGTAGGTGCTACAGAAAGAAACATTCCTAATTACTGGTCCTCTGGTGGTGTTTTAAGAAAAAAAGAACTTCGAAACTTATTAGACATTCCTTTGGACGAAATCTTGTTAGGAGGTATTTTTATGTTTCCTGAGGACAGTGCTGACAAAGGGGCTGAAATAAAATTTGGAGCTCATCGTGCAAACGGAAAAGAAATCAACACCTGGTCTCGATGGACTGACCTAAGCTAAGAGTGTCTTAAAGAGAAAATACTCATTATATACTACTACAACTCCTTTCACTATTTGTTTGAAAGGAGTTTTTTTAGAGCTCTAACAGGACGCAATTCTAATTTTTACCTTTATGTCTCAGCGCACTGATAAAATTGAATCAATTTAAAAAATAGCAATCTTAACACACAATATATACTAAAGTGGAACAAGGTTTGGAATTTCAAAAAACATTATAAAATGAGTTACAAATCAGACTCATAACAAAAAGAAACACCTCTTGAAAAAGTTGTAATAATATTTAAACAGCACTTTAGATCATGAGTAAACAAAAGGCGCGCTTTAAAATTTTGATACTGATTTTCAATAGTTTATATTTATACTAAATAGTAAAACAAAATCCACAACTTAAATATTACAATTTATGAGCACTTTAAGACTCGGGGATACAGCTCCCAATTTTACAGCTTCTTCTACAGAAGGTGAGATTAAATTTCACGACTGGTTAGGTGATGGATGGGGAATTTTATTTTCACATCCAGCAGACTATACTCCCGTGTGTACGACAGAACTTGGAACAGTTGCTAAATATAAAAAACAATTTGACCAAAGAAATGTAAAAGTAGTCGCTCTGAGTGTTGACGGTATTGACTCACACCACGGTTGGGTAAAAGACATCAATGAAACTCAAAATACGACAGTAAACTTTCCCATCATTGCAGATGAAGATCGAAAAGTATCTGAATTGTACGATATGATTCATCCAAATGCCGATTCTAAATTGACAGTTCGCTCTGTGTATGTTATAGGTAATGATAAAAAAATCAAATTGATCATCACCTACCCTGCTTCCACAGGAAGAAATTTTGACGAATTGTTACGCGTCATAGATTCATTACAACTAACTGCTTATCATAAAGTAGCAACTCCGGCTAATTGGAATCAAGGAGAAGACTGCGTAATTATTCCTGCCGTTAGCAATGAACAAATACCTGAATTGTTTCCAAAAGGACATACAGAGATTAAACCCTATCTAAGAATGACACCACAACCAGACACAAAATAAAAGAAAGCTAATTCTGCTATTTCTAGTAATCGGGTGTATCATAAGCATTTTTAGACAAGTAATTAACATAGTGGAGTAAAAACAAAAAAAGCTAGTAATATAAATTACTAGCTTTTTAGCTATTAAAAGTTTTGTTGAAATCTTGAATTATCCTTCACAACTTTCACAACTCTTCTTTTGACTGAATTTTTGAGCTGCATTCATACTGTGTTGGTAATACAGAGATTTCATCCCTAATTTCCAAGCCGTCATATGAATTTTATTGATTTCTTTGATAGGCATTTCAGGGTGTACAATGATATTAACAGACTGACCTTGATCTATATAATTTTGTCGATTGGCAGCTTGGTATACAATATCCATTTGATCGATTTCAGAATAGGTTTTAAACACCTCTTTCTCTTCCTGAGTTAAAAAATCCAAATGTTGAACCGAACCATCGTGGTTTCTAATGTCCTTCCAGACCTCAACGGTATCCATTCCTTTACTTTGAAGTAACTTAAGCAAATATGGATTTTTAATCGTAGTTTTTATTTTAGCAATATCCTTCACATAGATATTAGACCAAATAGGTTCGATTCCTTGTGATACTTGACCTAAGATAAATGCAGAAGAAGTAGTTGGCGCAATCGCATTTAAGGTTGCATTTCGTCTACCGTATTTTTCTAACAATGAAGAAGTTCCAAAACGTTGTGCTAACTCTTCAGAAGCGCTATACGATCTGTCTTGAATCTCCTTGAATATTTCACTATTCAAATCATAAGCCTCTTGGCTGTCAAACGCATACATTTTTGATTGCAATAAAGAATGCCATCCTAATACTCCCATTCCTAAAGCTCTGTTTTCTTTTGCAAAATTATAAGCTCGCTCCATGAAAAGGAATGTTTGACGGTCCTCTCTGTCATCAGAATCTCTGTAGACTTCCAATTTCTCGATAAACTCAGTAAGTACTGCATCAAGGAAGTGTACCATCGTTTCAACAGCATCAGTATCCTTCCACTTGTCATACTGCAACAAATTTATACTGGAAAGCACACATACAAATGACCAATTTTCATTGGAAGGCAACATGATTTCTGTACACAAATTGCTCGCATGAATCTTAAAGTTGTTGTCTTTATAGGCATCAACTGTTTGGTTGTTTGCATTGTCGGTAAAAAAGATATATGGATAGCCCATTTCTCCGCGACTTTGCAAAACCTTAGCCCATATTTTTCTTTTTTCAACATCACCGTCAGACATTTCTTGCATCCACTGATTGGTAACTGTCACCCCATGTGTTAATTGTTGAATTGGATTTCCTTCCGTTCCAATTTCTAGGAACTCCATAATGTCAGGGTGTTCGATAGGAAGGTAAGGTGAAAAACGCCCTCTTCTAACAGAACCTTGACTGACAACATCTACCATGGACTCAAACAACTGCATGATGTGCACAGCTCCTGAGGCTTCACCATTGTTTTTAACTGGTGCGCCACGGTGGCGTAAATCTCCAAAATAACCAGAAGTTCCACCTCCTAATTTGGACATCATTCCAACTTCAGATTGTGTATACAAGATATTACCCATATCGTCAGATATATGAGAACCAAAACAACTGATAGGAAGCCCTCTCTTTTTTCCAAAATTTGACCATACTGGAGAAGCCAAAGAATAAAATCCTTCTCCCATATATTTATAAAATTTTGCAGCAAATCCTTCTATCTGTAAAATTTCCTCAGCTCTTTTGGCAATCTCTAAAATTCGCTCTTCAACAGTTGTATCCTCAGTTAAATAACCTGCTGAAAGAAACTTTCGGCTATTTTCATTCAACCATTCAAAACTGGCTGTTGGCATTTCTTTGTTTTTGTCGGCAATAATAGTTTTGTTATTCTCTACTTGCATCGTATACTTTTAATTAATTTTAATTGGTTTGGTTTGTTATAGGGGATTAAAATAGATCATCACTTGTGATGCTTTGCGTCCTTTTACTATAGTTTATGGATCTTTTCACAAAAAAGTCTCCGTGTTTGGTTCCAATAATTTCATCGTCAAACCAATCAGTTTGCGACAATAGTTTTGTATCTACTTCAAATACACTATCAATACCAATACTTTTTAGTGAATTATTGAAGCGATTTTTCACAAATTCTAAAATTATATTCTTAGGTAAAAAGTCTAATTCACCAGCTTCAAAAATCCAATCTAACAAGTCGCTTTCAGCTCTAAAAGCATCAATACACATCTTTTTGATGAGATCGTGGTATTCTGGTGTAAACCATTCTGGATGTTCATTTTTGAGTATGTTTATGATGTCGATTCCAAAATCACCATGTATTTGCTCTTCTTTTGAGGTAGCCTCTACGACGTTTGAAATACCCTTTAACTTATTTTGAAATTTGTTAAAGGCCATGATGATTAAAAATTGAGAAAACAAAGAAACATGCTCAATAAATAAAGAGAACAACAATACAGATTCTGCATACTCTTTATTATTTAAACTTTTTGAATTTTTTAATGCTGCTTCTAAGTACTGAACTCTTCTCATTATTACAGGCTTCTTTTTTAATTCTTCAAACTCTTTATTGAGCCCAAGAATTTCCAAAAGATGAGAATAAGCATCGTGATGTCTTACTTCACTTTCTGCAAAGGTTGCTCCAACCGCGCCTATTTCAGGTTTAGGCAATCTGTGATATATATCGCCCCAAAAGGATTTGACGGCGACTTCAATTTGAGAGATAGCGAGCATTGTATTTTTGATTGCACTTTTT
>JBMZVD010000028.1:0-24688 GCA_049625305.1 Flavicella sp. | reverse complement strand
CAAAACCTGTAATTCCTTTTTATTGGATTTTTTTGTTTTATCTAGTATCTTCGACAGGTCTCTCAACAAACGAACCCCTTCCAGATGAAAATTGTACTTGCGGTATTGATTCCCCTTGTTGACAATGTCGTTTGTGAGATTTGTATATGCCTCTATATTATTAGAAGTTGCTACCCAATCAAACCCTTTTTTGAATGTTTTTTTGGAGGCTGCGTCATTTGAAAGAAACATTCCTTGAATGATATAATTTGCCACAAACTCAATTTCCGTATTTTGTTTTTGTTCTATGTATATCTTTGACAATGGAAAAGCAATTGTTTTCTTAACAGAATTTGGTAAGTTTTTAGCTTTTTTTATCGCAGCATCTTTGTCTAGATAATACAATCCTTCAAGCGCAGCCCCTTTTACTGCATTAGATGGATCGTCTACTAATTCTTCAAATATTGACTGATAATCAAAATAGACTAATTTACCAAGTACTTTTACAGCAGCTGCACGCACTTTATTATTTTTTGCAGATTTGGCCAAATATTCGATTTTTTCTATCACTTTTCGTTTTGAATATTTATAACTTAAATCGATGTTGTTTAGAGCCATTGTCTGTATTTCGAAATATGGATCGTCAAACGCTTTTACTACCAACTCAAAAACGGTTTTGTCAGATTGCTGTTTGACTAATTTTTCTAGTGCATTTTTCCTATCAATAAAATGAGGAGCGTTAGAAAATTGAAATTTGTAAGTATCTAACAATTTGTTTTCAATAATGTCTGCCAATAGATTATGGTCAGAATTAACATGTATCCAATCAGGATAGTCATCGTATGAAAACGTGAAAGATTTTTCTCTTGCGTCTACAAATATTTCTTTGTGTTTTATGGTTCCGCTTTCGTAAATCGTAATTTTTATTGGAAAGTAAAAAACCTCTCCTTGTTGTTTTAAAGAAACTGTAACTGTTTTATCCAGTATATTATAGTCCTTGGCAACTTGAATAGTTGGATGTCCTGCTTTATAAAACCACTGTTCAAAAAACCAACGTAAATCTGTTCCAGTAATTTGTTCAAAAACCATTCTCAACTGAGCTACTTCTGCAACGCCGTATTCGTGGGATTTTAAATAGTGTTGTATTCCTTCAAAAAAAGCAGCATCACCAATATAATTTCTCAACATATGCAAAATAGCTCCTCCTTTATTATAACTAACTCTATCAAATAATTCTTCTTTGTCTAGATAATCATATCTGACTAGTTTTTTGTGGGCATGAGATCCATCATTGTAAGCTTTCACAGATTTCAATCGATGTGCCTCTGCTCTTGTTTTACCATACGCATGTTCTATCCACAAATATTCACCATAAGTTGCAAAAGATTCATTCAAACTTAAATTCGCCCAATTTTCTGCTGTTACATAGTCTCCAAACCAATGGTGAAATAATTCATGTGCAATGACAGGCTCCCAAGCATTTTCGTCTATTAGTTCGGCAGAAGTTTGGTAAGCACGTTCTCCATGAACTACTGCAGTAGTATTCTCCATAGCCCCACTGACAAAATCTCTAACTACCATTTGACTGTATTTGTCCCACATAAAATCCACTCCGGTAATCTCAGAAAAATAATCCATCATTGCTGGTGTTTTACCAAAAATATCTAAAGCTACATTTTCAAAATTTGGTTCCACATAATAATTGACTTCTTTTCCTCTCCAGGAATCTTTTACTATTGTAAAATCACCGATCCCCATAAAAAACAAGTAAGGAGCATGTCTTTGCTTCATCTCCCAAGTATCGGTTCGGTCGCCATTTTTATGCGATACTTGAGACATCAAAACACCATTCGATAGACTCTTGTATTTACTTGGTACACGAATCGCTATTTTTTGACTTGTTTTTTGGTTTGGACTGTCTAAAGTAGGAAACCAACAACTACTTGACTCTGTTTCACCTTGTGTCCATATTTGTGTTGGTTTGTTAGGGTTTGTTCCTTTAGGATCGATAAAGTACAATCCTCTAGCTGCTTTGATGGCATTGCTCCCCTTTTGTTTTATTTGAGAGGGATTGGCAATGTATTTGATATCTACAATTAAAGTATCTGACTTTGAATAGCTTGCACCCAAATCAATTGCCAACTTATATCCGTCGTATTTGTAAGTAAGTGGTACACTATTCATACTCACTTTTTTTATTGTCATTCCTTTTGCATCTAATGTCAATAGATCTGAATCATAGAAATATGGACGAACACTCAACTCTGCGTCTCCGAACAATAACTCTTTAGGAATGTCGAAACTCACAGACAGATCTGTGTGCAACAATTCAAACTCTTTGGAATAATTAGTGGCATTGTCAAAAGCTATTTTTTTCGTGTTAATTTGAGCATTACCAAACGTAACAAATAATAACAGTACGTGAGTAAAAAGGGTGTATTTAAGTTTCATTCGAAAGAATCATGTTATCACACAAAAATATAAAATACTTAAGGCATATAATATAATTATCTGTTAAAAGGGAGAAAAAGAAATACCACAGATTTTAGCTAAATATGGTTAGTATAGAATTTATTAACGGTCATATTTTACATGAGTAAACTGTTTTTCAATTTTCTCTTTTGCATAGGCATATCCTTCATTCCACCACAAAGCCATTTTCTTTTTGTCAAAAATCAATGAATTCATTGTCAAAACTGTAGGTGTATAAAACATGTTAAGTTTGACATTCTTGTTTTTTGCATACAACTTTCCAATGGTAACATTGTGCTTTTCTACACTCCCTAATATAAACTCAAATAAATTAGAAATAAGAGAAAATGGGTTTTTAGCAGGCAGACGATTGAAATGGGTAATTTCAGTATCTAAAATGATGACATCAATTTCAGTGGCACCTCTTTTGATAGCCTCTTGAATAGGTACCAAACTTCCAAAACCTCCATCTGCATATTGACAATTCTCTTTTTCCAACAAACTCATAAATGGGATGTAATTACAGGAAGCCCAAACCCAATCACAGAAATCATCGTAACTGTTTTTTTTTATTGTTTTGTATTCAATTTCACCTTTAGTCAAATTTGACACTGTAACAACCACTTCTTTGTCAGATGATTTCAACCTATCAAAGTCACTTTCTGAAAAGTTTTTTTTAAACGTTTTTCTTAAATTCTTACTCTCTCCAAAAGTTTTTCTTCTACACAATAGGTTCCATAGTACGTTGAAGTGATTGATGCTTACTATTTTTTCACCATGCACTCTTTTTACGATAAAAGGGCTGTTGTTAAAAATCTTTCTCTGACTGACATTGGTATACAATTCTTTTAGTGCCGAAGTTTTACCCAAAGCTAAATGTGAAATCAGCAAACTACCTGTTGAAGTACCTATATACATGTTGTAATCACGGTGTTCTTCGCGAATTAAATATTCAGCAACACCCCCAGCAAAAGCACCTTTACTTCCACCGCCAGATATTACCAATGCTTTCATAGATTTTTTTTTAGTTTTGTTAAATGTAACTAAAAAAGTGATTTTTTAAAAATCTAACTCCAATTAATTATGAAAAAAAACAAAGCCTTGAATCGAGTGTTATTTTCTATTTTAAACTCGTGCTTTTTTATAATATCACTCAATTCATGTAAAGACCCCTCTCTTGCAAAAGAATTCGAATTTTCTTGTAATTCAACAACTAATCTTCAATCACTTGACAAGCAGGTTGATACTAGAAAATCTTTTGAAATTACAATTCCCTCTTTTTGGAAAAAAGAGTTTTACATCGATAATACCACATCTAGATTTTACTGTGCAGATACTCTTAAAGAACTCCAAGACACCTATTTATTAGATATTGCACATTACAACGAAAAACTACCTGGAGCTAGTTTGTTGAAAAATAAAGCTAAAACGGCAGTTTTTAAAAGACCTGAAGGAAAAATAGTTTCGGAAAAGGAGTTTTTGTTTAAAGACAAAAAAACCTATTACCTATATAGTACTCATGCTGAAAACGAAATAGAAACCCATAGATTTGAATTGTATATGGCCAATAAAAATAATAGTTTCTATAGAGTAACAGTTGATGTTTTTGGCAACTCACAAATTGAAGAAAGAGTTTGTGAAGCCATGTCTTTGGTGGATAACTGTACATTTCATTACTAAAACCATTGTATCACCTACACATAATAAAACAACAGGCTATGTCTTTTCAACAAAATAATCTAATTGCATATAAATTCGTTACACAAGTTTTTTTGTTACTATTTACAATGTCAATGATAGGACAAACTACTAGCAGTAGAGAAATTATTAAGGCGTTGTCAAGTGAAAAAATGCACGGAAGAGGTTATGTAAACAAAGGGGATTCTATAGCTGCTCATTATATTAGAAATCAATTCATACAATCAGGTATACTACCTTTAAAAGGTACTTATTATCAAAGTTTTAGTACTTCGGTAAACACATTCCCAAGAAAGATATATTTCGCAATAGACAGTTTGGAAATGATTCCTGCTGTTGATTTTTTGATCGCTCCCACAAGCCCTTCCCTCACTGGTTCATTCAAAGTAAAAATATTAGATGCTTCAATACTTCTAGAGCCCCAACAATTACTTACGATACTATCTGAGTCTTCAGAAAAAGTTGTTTTTTTAGATTGTTACAATTTGTCAAAATATTCAAAATCTGAAAAAAAACAAATTAATGATGTGATTAACTATCTCAAATATGGAAATCAAAAATTTGGAAAAGCAATTGTCATGTGTTCCAATGAAAAACTTACATGGGGAGGATCTTCTTCACAAGCCACAAACCCATTTTTTATCCTAAATAAAAAGCTAAACCTAGACACCATTAGAAACGTAGAAATAGCTATAGAAAGTGATTTTATCGAGAATTATAGGACTCAAAACTGCATCGGCTACATCCCTGGGGCTTCAAACGATTCTTTAATAGTTTTGACTGCACATTATGATCATTTAGGACGTATGGGAAAGGATACTTTTTTTCCTGGAGCCAATGACAATGCTAGTGGAATTGCCCTCTTATTAAAATTAGCCTCCCACTTTGCAATGCCTGAGAACAAACCTAAATACGATATTGTTTGTATGGCATTTGCAGCTGAAGAAATTGGACTTTTAGGCTCCAAACACTTTGTAGAAAACCCATTGTTTCCATTAAAAAAAATAAAATTCTTACTCAATTTTGATCTTGCCGGAACAGGAGACGAAGGCATAAAAGTTGTAAACGGCAGTGTTTTTAAAAATCAGTTTGAATTACTCATACAAACCAACGAAAACCACAAGTTTCTCAAAAAAATATACACACGTGGAGAAGCCTGTAATAGTGATCATTGTTGGTTCTACAAAGAAGGAGTTCCATGTTTTTACATATACACTCTTGGAGGTAGTAAAGCCTACCATGATATACACGATACCGAAGCACAACTTTCGCTGAGTAAATTTGAGAATTTTTACAAATTGCTATGCCATTACATAGTCCTATTGCAGAAAAACCTCTGACCGTTTTTATAAGTCGTTAATTTTCAGTACATTTAGAAGAGTAGATTTGTTAAACATAAATTCTTGACCTATGAAAACATCTAAAATCATTTTTGATCAAGCGCTGGTTATTTATTTTGGAATTGTTATTTACTTTTTCCTCATGCAATTATTAGGGCTTGAAACGATTACTGAATTAAGAGCTTTAAACTTTCTGTTTGTAGCTTACGGTGTCAATGCTGCTATAAAGAAAAATGTTATAGAAAATGCTGACAGTTACTATTTTACTAACTTATATATTGGATTTTCAACCGCGTTTTTTGCTGTTTTAGCCGTAGCTTTTTCGCTAATATTATACATTACATTTATAAATGTAGAGCTTATCACACTGATGGAAAGCTCAAGTGTATGGGGTAATGACTTAACCTTAGGAATGGTAATTTTTGCCATTTTGATTGAGGGATTGGCTTCTTCTGCCATTTGTTCTTTTATCGTAATGCAATATTGGAAAAAATACAAAGTAAAAAGTATGGTTTAAATAAATTATACTCTTAACTGACTTAAAAGACTTTCTTAGGAAAGTCTTTTTTATTTGATTTTGAAGTCAAAGAAAGCTGTATTAAAAAAACAACTAATTAATTTTTGTGTAACCTACAAAAAATAAAAGTATTGTAAAGCTTATTGATCTATCTTCGCCATCAGTTTGAGTTTATTTAGGCTACAAAATAATTAAATCACGATATAAGCTAAAAACAATCGATTCAAACTAATAAATTAATCACAAACTGCCATGACTAGCTAAGGTATTAAAACAAAAAAATGGAAGCAATCATAACTATTGTTGGTTTTCTAGGAGCAGGAAAAACCACATTGTTAAAACATCTTATTCAACGCTACACACAACAAAATTGGGATCCGTTTGTGATATTGAATGACTATGAGAATGCCTATCTCGATGCTCAACAATTTGTAGATGAACTCGACAAGAGTTGTGTCAAAGCTTTGAGTGGGAGTTGTATTTGTTGCAGTGGTATTCAAGAATTACGTGAATTCGTGAACAATGTTCCAGAGCGTGCAAATGGTATCACTTTAATCGAAGCCAATGGAACTTCAGATGCATGCTCATTGGTAAGTTTTTTGGGTATGGGAGTTCACGAACGCTTCTTACCTCCTATTCAAATATCCGTGGTAGATGTGAAAAATTGGCAAAAAAGAGGCGAACATAACGAACTTGAAGCTAATCAAATTCAGGTTTCTTCATTGATTGTGTTAACGCACACTGAATCTACTTCTGAAGAAAGGATCCAAGAGGTAAAACAATCAGTAAAAAAACTTAACCCACTTTGTGACATTATTCATTTCAAAGAAATTGACGTTGCGCTATTGCCTAAATTGACGCCCTCTCAAAACACTGCTAGGAAAATGGAACATCACAAAGCACACTGGTCCTCATGTTCTATTGATCTGCCAAATTTAAAAGCAGAACGAAGTATATATGAATTATGTGATGCATTACCTAAAAACCTGCTTCGCATCAAGGGATGTACAAAAATTGGAAATGATGAAGGCTATACCTATTTTGAAAGAAGTCCAGATGGTGTCGTTTCGATTCGACCTTTTAATGGTATCCCCATAACAGGGGCTAAATTGCTTTCTATTGGCCCTGGAAGTGAAATTGAAATTTTAGATAACGCCATTCAAAAATCACTTAAACTAATTTAATATTCTAAATATACTTAAATTGGGAAAATTCTAAATGCAAATTCAAAAGCCCTAAAGCTTCACAATAAAGGGATTGTAAAAACTAATCGCTTAATATCATAATATCGATTAGTTTTGCATTCTATCGGCAAAGCACTTGACCAATTATTTTTAGATTTAACAAAAAAAATTAAACACTTTATTATGTCACAAGCAGCTCTCAAATCAAAGTCACCCGAACAATCTTGTTGTAGTAACTCAAGCTGTTGTGGTTCAAACGAATCCTATGAAAGAGCCACTCCTAAAATTGGTCGAAACAATCCGTGTCCCTGTGGTAGTGGACGCAAGTACAAAAAATGCTGTGGCTAAATAACTTACTGAGAGCAAGTCGATTGGTTTTTAACTCTATCTATGCTGATGTTGGTTTTTTTAATAGCACCAAAGCCTCCTAAAACATTGACTAGATTATGTATACCACGTGATTTTAATATAGACATAGCTATAACGGACCTGTAGCCGCCCCCACAATATATAAAAGATGTTTTCTCTTCAGAAAACTGTTTCATATACTTGTTAAAATCAGTCAAAGGAGTATGAATAGCATGCGCAACCATGCCTAGATCACATTCCGATTGCTTGCGAACATCGAACATCTGTAGCGAATTTTCAGAAGCTTTACTTGCAAAATCCTCTGCTTTAATTTCTGTCAAACTATCAATTTCTTTACCGGACTGTATCCAAGCATCCACTCCTCCTTTAAGATAACCAAGTGTATTATCAAAGCCTACACGAGACAATCTCGTTATGGTTTCTACAATGGCATCTTCATCGACAACCAAAAGAATAGGTTGTTGGACATCTACTATTAAAGAACCTACCCATGGAGCAAAACTACCATCAATTCCTATAAAAATACTAGAAGGTATATGTGATTTGGCAAAGTCAAATTGATGACGTACGTCTAATACCAATGCATTGGATGCTTTGGCCATCGCTTCAAATTCATCTACAGACAAGGCTACATTCCCCTTTTTTAAAATAGTATCAACGTCTTCATACCCTTTTTTGTTGAGTGCAACATTCAATGGAAAATAAGAAGGAGGTGTGTTTAATTCTGCGGTAACTTGTTCAATAAACTCTTCCTTACTCATATCTGGTTGTAATGCGTAATTGTTTTTTTTCTGATTCCCCAAAGTATCTACCGTAGCTTTCATCATATTTTTACCACAAGCAGATCCTGCACCATGTCCAGGGTATACCAACAAATCGTCAGATAAAGGCAATATTTTATTTCGCAAACTATCATAAAGCTTTCCCGCAAGAATTTCAGTCGTAAAACCTTCAGTGTTTTGAGCGAGATCAGGCCTACCTACGTCTCCTAAAAACAAGGTATCCCCTGAAAAGATTGCAACATCATTTCCTGTACTATCTCGCAACAAATAACAAGTACTTTCTGTGGTATGTCCAGGAGTGTGTATAGCAACAATTGTGAGTGCTCCAACTTTGAACTCTTCCATATCGTGAGCATTGTAAATGTCAAAGTGAGTCTCAGCAGTAGGACCAAAAACAATGGTAGCTCCCGTTTTTTCTGACAAAGACACATGTCCACTTACAAAATCTGCATGGAAATGAGTTTCAAAAACATAGACAATCTCAGCATTGTCTGCTTTTGCTTTTTGAATATAGGAACCAACTTCTCTCATAGGATCAATTATAGCAACTTCTCCTTCACTATAAATATAATAAGCACCTTGCGACAAACAACCTGTATAAATTTGTTCAATTTTCATACCCTAAAAATAATTTGTGTTTTGACAATTTTAATCTACAACAAATCTAAACATTTGAAATAAAAAATGATTTTAAAACGACTCTCTTGATCTGTTTTTAAAAGGTCTCACAATGAGACGTGTTTCTCTATCTAGACGAATATAACTATACACCCAGTTAAAAAAAACAACAATTTTATTACGTATTCCTATCAATGAGAAAAGATGCACAAACATCCATACAAACCACGCAAAAACTCCCTGAAATTTCCATGATGGTAGGTCCACTACAGCTTTGTTTCTACCAATGGTAGCCATAGAACCCTTATCATTGTATACAAAAGGAGTCATTTCTTTACCTTTGAGATATTTTATTAAATTTTTTGCAAGTAATTCACCTTGTTGAATGGCAGGTTGAGCCATCATTGCATGTCCATTTGGATATTCTTCAGAATTCATAGAGGCTACATCTCCTATGGCATAAATAGATTCATATCCTTCAACACGATTGAAAACATCTACCTTGATTCGCTTTGCTCGTTCCACAATGCATGAATCTTTCAACCCTTGTAAGGCGGTACCCTCTACTCCTGCTGCCCAAATGACAATTTCTGTCTGTAGTACCAAATCCGTATTTGTACGAACCGTTTTTCCATCATAATCCGTTACGATGACATTTTTCCATATGTTAACCCCTAAACTAGCTAAAAAACCCTCTGCCTTTTTAGTCGATTGCCTACTCATAGAATCTAGTAAATTGGAAGAGCCTTCAATGATATTGATTTCCATTTGACGAATGTCTAAATCCGGATAATCCTTTTGGAATATGTCCTTTTTCATCTCAGCTATTGCACCTGCCAATTCAACACCCGTAGGCCCTCCACCAACGATTACAAAATTCATCAAAGCATTTCTTTCGTCCAAGTCATTCGTCAGAAGTGCTTGCTCTAAATTTTCAAGAATCAAACTCCTAATATTGAGTGATTGAGGAATGGTTTTCATTGGCATACTGTACTTTTCTATATTCGTATTGCCAAAAAAGTTGGTTTTAGAACCCGTTGCTATAACTAAAATATCGTATTCTAAGGAACCAATAGTAGTTTCTATCTTTTTACTGTCCGTATCTACAGATAAAACTTCCGTTAGCCTGTAGTAATAATTATCGACATCATTCAAAGTTTTTCGTAAAGGGAATGCAATAGACCCCGGTTCAAGACCGCCAGTAGCAACTTGATAGAGCAAAGGTTGAAAAGTATGATAATTATGACGGTCAACTAGCACAACCTGTACCTCTTTATTTCTCAAACCTTTTGAAAGCGCAACACCGGCAAAACCACCACCTACAATTACGACTCTTGGTATACTCGTTTTTGGAATGTTCATATTTCAATAGTTATAAATACAAATTTATAATTTTACCTAAACTAAAACTATCACATTTATAATTTTATTACTGTTTTTTGTCATAAAAAAATATTTTTTGATCGTAGTTTAAGATAAATTTTAAAAATCTAAATAAAATTAAAAGCATTGTAATATTTAACCTAAACTTTAAGCAATTAATTCTAGAATAATAACTATTTTTGTGAGCTTAAATACAAAACCATGAAAATCGAACAACGAAAGAAAGCTTTTAATGCTTTGGGTAGATTTTTAGAACAATTTAGCACAGATAAAACGCTAAAAATTGATGGAATTCCTCACAACGACTTGTTTTTTGATGCTTTTAAAATGCAAATTAAAAGAGCAAAGGAATACAATGGATGGTTCACAGAGGACAATGTTTTATTTTCACTAGAGAGTTGGGGTAAAGCATTGACTGAAGAAAACCTGACTACATGGTTAGCCTCCTATAAATTTGATAAAAACACTCAGAAAACTGTCGCCATCATTATGGCAGGAAACATTCCTCTTGTTGGATTCCACGATTTCCTAAGTGTTTTGATATCAGGACATCGCGTCATCGCCAAATTATCTTCAAATGATAAGTACTTCATTCCACTGATTGCAAAATATTTACAATATGTAGAACCTGAATTTAAAGACTTAATCTCATTTACAGAAGACAAATTGGATGGTTTTGACGCGGTAATTGCAACTGGTAGTGACAACACTGCCCGTTATTTTGAATATTATTTTGGGAAGCACCCGCATATCATCAGAAAAAACAGAAATACCATAGCTGTATTGTCTGGAAATGAATCAGAAGAAGAACTCGAATCAATGAGTGATGACATCTTTAGATATTTTGGTTTGGGATGCCGCAGTGTCTCAAAAATTATTTTGCCAAAAAACTTTGATTTAGACCGTATTTTTAAAGCCGTTTACAAACACAAAGACATTGTCAATTACGATAGGTACACCAATAATTATGACTACAACAAAGCAGTTTATCTAATGAGTTTGTTTGATATTCGAGAAAATGGATTTTTGATGTTGAAGGAAGACACTAGCTTTTCATCTCCAATCTCTTCTCTTTTTTACGAATATTACGAAGATATTGATTCTTTAAAAGCACTATTGAGTCAAAATGAAGATAAAATACAATGTATTACAAGCAATATCAAGGAGTTAGACGCAGTCCCCCTTGGCAATACTCAAAAGCCTCAATTATGGGATTATGCAGACAATGTTGATACTATTAACTTTTTATTAAATATTTAATTTAAAATTTCACATTTTTTCAATTGTAATACAAATATAATTGTCGAAATTTGTGGCTCGTTTTAACGAGATTAATCATCAGAAAAGAACATCAATGAAAAAACATAATTTTAGTGCAGGACCTTCGATACTGCCACAAGAAGTATTAAAAAAAGCAAGTGAAGCTGTTGTAGACTTTAATGGAATCGGATTATCACTCGTTGAAATCTCTCACCGAAGTAAAGATTTTATTGCTGTAATGGATAATGCACAGGCATTGGTTAAAGAACTATTAGAAGTTCCAGAAGGATATTCTGTATTGTTTTTACAAGGTGGTGCAAGTACCGAATTTTTGATGGCTCCTTACAACCTTTTAAAAGAAGGGGCAACTAGTGCATATTTGGACACAGGTTCTTGGAGCACAAAAGCTTTAAAAGAAGCTAAAAAGTTTGGAGACACTGTAGTTGTTGCTAGTTCTAAAGACAAAGGATACAGTTATATCCCTAAAGGATATGAAGTACCTTCAGATATAGCATACCTTCACATGACTTCTAACAATACTATTTTCGGAACTCAAATCAAAGATTTTCCAAAAGGAGAATTTTTAAAAGTTGTCGATATGAGTTCTGATATATTTTCTAGAAAGATAGATGTAAGTCAATTTGATGTAATATATGCAGGAGCTCAAAAAAACCTTGGCCCTTCTGGAACTACTTTGGTCATCGTTAAAGATGCTGTTTTTGGAACTTCTGGAAGAGACATTCCATCTATGTTGGATTATGCTGTACATGCTAAAGCAGGAAGTATGTTCAATACCCCTCCTGTTTTTCCTGTGTATGTGTCTATGTTGACATTAGAATGGTTGAAAGAAAAAGGAGGTGTCGCTGCCATTGAAAAAATCAATGAAGAAAAAGCAGCTGTATTGTACAATGAAATAGACAACAACCCATCATTTGTTGGCTTTGCTGCAAAGGAAGACCGTTCTAACATGAATGTTACCTTCACCTTGGCAGATGAATCTCTTAAAGAAAAGTTTGACGCTATATGTCAGGCAGCAGGAATTAGCGGTATCAATGGACACAGATCTGTCGGAGGTTACCGAGCAAGTATTTATAACGCAATGCCAATAGAAAGTATACAAGTATTGGTAAATGCTATGCAAGAATTAAACAAATAATCAAATTAATAAGTGTTTAACCACACAAAACATTCAAACAATGAAAGTATTAGCAAATGACGGATTGGCACAAAGTGGTGTTACAGCGTTGGAAGCTGCAGGTTTTGAAGTAATCTTAACTACAGTTGCACAAGAACAATTAGAAAACTTTATCAACGAAGAAAATATAGACGTTCTTTTGGTACGTAGTGCAACTACTGTACGTCAAGAATTGATTGATGCTTGTCCTTCAATCAAAATCATTGGTCGTGGAGGTGTTGGAATGGACAATATCGATGTTCAGTATGCAAGAGACAACGGTGTTCATGTAATCAACACACCAGCTGCTTCTTCTCACTCTGTAGGAGAATTGGTATTTGCACACTTATCAGGTATGGTACGTTTTTTAAATGACGCCAACAGAAACATGCCTTTGGAAGGAGACTCTAATTTTAAAGGTCTCAAAAAAGCCTATGGAGCTGGAATTGAATTGAAAGGTAAAACCTTAGGTGTTTTAGGTTTTGGTCGTATCGGTCAGGCTACAGCAGCCATCGCTTTGCGATTGGGTATGAAAGTAGTTGCTTTTGACCCTTTTATGGAATCAGCGGCTATCAAATTAGATTTTATTGACGGACAGTCTGTTACAATCAATGTTGATACTACTTCAAAAGAGGAAGTTTTAAAACAAGCTGATTTTATCACATTACACGTACCTGCTCAAGATAATTATGTAATTGGTAAAGAAGAAATTGAAACCATGAAAGACGGTGCATTTATTGCCAATGCTGCACGTGGTGGAGTTATAGACGAAGTTGCATTAATTGCTGCTTTGGATTCAGGGAAATTATCTGGTGCTGCTTTGGATGTATTTGAAACAGAACCTAAACCAGCAACTCAAATCTTGATGAATCCTAAAGTTTCTTTGACACCTCATATTGGAGCTGCAACAGGAGAAGCACAAGATAGAATTGGAAGTGAATTGGCAACTCAGATTATCGACTTGTTGAAATAATTTATTTCAAAAACAATACAAAGGCTATCTCTTATGAGGTAGCCTTTTTTGTTTGCATTCAAAAAAAACTATATTTTATCTGTTTTTTATGCGAAATATTTAAAAAAATTAAAATTAGAAGGTTAATTTTCAGTATCTTTGAATGCTCAAATTTTGAAATTAATTACACTTTATGTCTATATCTAAACGATTACAGGCGACATTATCTGAACTTCCAAACCATGTTACACTCGTTGCAGTATCAAAAACAAAACCCATAACTGCTTTGCAAGAAGCTTACGATGCTGGCCAGCGTATATTTGGTGAAAATAGAGTTCAAGAAATGGTTGAAAAATACCATGAACTCCCCAAAGACATTTCTTGGCATTTAATTGGCCACCTTCAAAAAAACAAAGTGAAGTACATCGCTCCTTTTGTTAGTTTGATTCACGGAATTGACAGTTATGAAACCTTATTAGAAGTTGACAAACAAGCAAAAAAACACAACAGAACAATCGCTTGCTTGTTGCAGATTAAAATAGCTACTGAGGATAGTAAATTTGGACTAAATTTCGAGACTGCAAAGGAAATTTTAGCCAACATTCAGAGGTCTCCTCTGAAAAATGTATATATAAAAGGACTCATGGGAATGGCTACTTTCACTGAAAACAAACAGCAAATACAAAAGGAATTTTCAAAACTACATACATTTTTTAAAACTTCAGAGTTAGAAGTTCTATCAATGGGAATGAGTGGTGACTACAAAATAGCTATAGAGGAAGGTAGTTCTATGATTCGAGTGGGTTCTGCCATATTTGGAAGTAGGCAATAGATGTTCATTTATAAGTCATGAATCAAAAAACACTATCTTACAAATTCAAAAATATACAATGTACGCAATAATAGACGTTGAAACTACAGGAGGTAAGTTCAATGAAGAAGGAATTACAGAAATTGCTATTTACAAGTTTGACGGACATGAAATTGTTGACCAATTTATCAGTTTGATCAATCCTGAACGTCCTATACAACCCTTTGTTGTGAATCTAACTGGAATTAGTGATAAAATGGTTCGTACTGCTCCTAAATTTTACGAGGTAGCAAAGCGTATACTTGAAATCACAAACGATTGTGTGTTTGTAGCACACAATGCTTCTTTTGACTACAGAATCGTAAGGACAGAATTCAAACGTCTGGGTTTTGAATACGAAAGAGAAACTATATGTACTGTAGAATTGAGCAAAAAATTGATCCCTGACCTTCCCTCCTACAGCTTAGGGAAACTTTGTAAATCCATTGGAATTCCTATGAACGATCGCCACAGAGCAAGTGGAGATGCCTTGGCTACAACAAAACTATTGAAATTACTGCTTACAAAAGATATCAAAAAAGACATCACTAAAAGTGCTATCAAAACCTTAGCTGATAAAGAAACGGTGTTACCCACAAAAATTATAGATCTTATTGAAGTTGTTTCAAGTAATACAGGAATTTTTTACATACACGATCGCAATGGAGATGTCATTTACGTAGGCAAACACAAGAATATAAAAAAAGGGCTCAACCAACTATACCTTAGAAAATCTACTAAAGCAAAGCAATTACAAAAAAACACTTTTTCTATCAGTACTGAAGAAAGTGGTAATGATTTGATTGCCCAATTGAAATTTAACATCGCTTTGGCAAAACACAAACCAAAGTACAACAGTCACTACAAAAAACACATTCCTACAACCGTTTTTAATACAGACAACATGCTGGTTATTGACAAAGGCAGACATGCCAACGAAAAATCAATTTTATTGATAGAAGACAACCAAATAAAGGGCTTAGGATTTGTTGATTTGGCACATCAAATTGAAAATATTGAGATGGTTAAGACATTAATCACTCCAATTGAAGATTCACTACCCACGAGATATGCTACAAAAAAACATTTGGAAAAAGGAAAAGTTGAACGTATCATTCGCTATTAATTGACAAATACTAGTAATTCAAATACAGAAAAATGACACCTAGACAAAAACCTTGGAAATTGAAACTTCATGAAATCATCTATGAGGCAGACACCAGAGCGGGTAAGGTATTTGATATCGCATTATTAATCACCATTTTGTTGAGTATTGCGATTGTTTTGTTGGAAAGTGTGCCTAGTATAAATCAAAAATACCATTCGATTTTAGATAGTCTACAGTGGCTAATCACAATATTATTTACTATTGAGTATGTGTTGCGAATTCTGACGATCAAGTCCCCAAAAAAATACATATTTAGTTATTACGGCATCATAGATTTACTTGCTACATTACCAAAATATGCAGCTCTACTTTTTGGTGGGGCCCAAAGTTTTACTGTACTTAGAGCATTGCGTTTGTTGAGAATCTTCAGTATTCTAAAAATAACACGCTATCTTGGAGAAGCAAACAAACTCAAAAAGTCTCTACAAAACAGTAAAGCCAAAATTGCTGTCTTTCTCTTTGTCGTATTGGTAGTGTCATTTATTTTGGGTACTGTTATGTATCTCATTGAGGGGGCGAGAAATGAAGGTTTTAGCAGCATACCTAAAAGTATCTATTGGACCATAGTAACATTAACCACTGTTGGATATGGGGATATCAGCCCAATCACAGCATTGGGGCAATTCATAGCATCCATCGTTATGATTCTAGGATATGGAATTATAGCTGTTCCTACGGGGATTGTATCCGCCGAATATACCGCAGTTTTTAAAGAAACAGCGACCAACACACAGTCTTGTACAAACTGTGGAAATGAAAAGCATCAAGACGATGCATCCTACTGTCGTATTTGTGGAGAAAAATTATAAAAATAGTGTCGGTATGCCTTTAAAAAAATATCCTGTTGTTTTTGAAACAAGTATTGTACACCCTCCTATTTATTGCTAAATTTGCCAATCAAATTTGAAAACCTATGAACATTCAGTCGTTATTAACAACTGCCGTAAAAGAAGCAGTACTCTCTATATTTGAAAAAGAAATCAACAGTATAGAATTTCAAGCCACAAAAAAAGATTTCGAAGGAGACATCACCATTGTCGTATTTGCTCTTTTGAAGACATTACGTGGCAATCCCGTTGCGATTGGTACTCAGATTGGAGAGTATTTAAAAGAAAACATTGCGGTTGTTGAGGATTTCAATGTGGTAAAAGGTTTTTTGAATCTTGTTATTTCAGAGAACTACTTCAAAGATGCATTTCAGAGTATTTACCCACTTGAAAACTATGGTTTGGGCAACCCAAAAGAAGGGGATAAAGCCGTAATGGTAGAATACTCCTCTCCTAACACCAACAAACCACTACATTTAGGTCATGTAAGAAACAATCTTTTAGGGTATTCCGTATCTAAAATCTTAGCGGGGGCTGGAAAAAAAGTATACAAAACTCAAATTATCAATGATAGAGGAATTCATATTTGTAAAAGCATGTTGGCTTGGCAAAAATTTGGAAAAGGAGAAACTCCAGAAAGTAGTGGTCTTAAAGGAGATAAACTCGTAGGTAACTATTATGTTGCTTTTGACAAAGCCTACAAAGAAGACATTGAAGCTTTAGTCGCTGAAGGTAAAACTGAAGAAGAGGCAAAAAAACAAGCTCCTATCCTATTGGAAGCACAACAAATGTTACAAAAATGGGAAGCTGGAGACAAAGCTGTCGTTGCGCTTTGGGAAACAATGAACCAATGGGTATACGATGGATTTGATGCTACTTATAAAGCTATGGGAGTTGATTTTGACAAAAATTATTTCGAAAGTAACACTTATCTTTTAGGAAAAGATGTGGTTACAAATGGACTTGAAAAAGGTGTTTTTTTCAAAAAAGAAGACGGCTCTGTATGGATCGATTTGACTGATGAAGGATTGGATGAAAAAATAGTTTTGCGATCAGATGGAACCTCTGTTTACATCACTCAAGATATTGGAACTGCCATTGAAAGGTTTCAAGACTTTGATATTGACTCTTTGACCTATACTGTTGGAAATGAACAGGATTACCACTTTAAGGTACTTTTCTTAATCCTTAAAAAATTAGGTTACGAATGGGCTGAAAATATGCATCATTTGTCATACGGTATGGTGGATCTCCCATCTGGAAAAATGAAGTCTCGAGAGGGAACCGTGGTTGATGCTGATGAATTGATGGTTGAAATGGCATCGACTGCCAAAGAAATATCTCAAGAATTAGGAAAATTGGACGGTTATTCTGATGCAGAAAAAGAATCATTGTACACTACTATTGGAATGGGGGCTTTGAAATATTACATCCTTAAGGTAGATCCTAAAAAAAGAATCTTATTCGATCCTAAAGAATCTATTGATTTTAACGGAAACACTGGACCTTTCATACAGTACACCTATGCCAGAATTCAATCTATTTTACGCAAAGCAGACTTCAATTTTAGTAAAGTAGCGGGTACCTATACTATCAGTGATAAAGAAAGAGCCGTGATCAAACAAATCCAACTCTTTCCAGAAACAATTCAATTAGCAGCAAAAAACCAAAGCCCTGCTTTGATTGCCAATTATACCTATGACTTGGTGAAGGAATACAATTCTTTTTACCAAAGTTCTTATATACTAGGTTGTGAAGAAGAAAACTTAAAAATATTTAGAACACAATTGTCTGACAAAGTTGGACAAATTATCAAATCTGGATTTGACCTTTTGGGAATCGCTGTCCCAGAGAGAATGTAATCCATTTCGACAGGATAAACACAACAGAAAGTACCGAAAAATAAAGAATGAAAAATAAAGCAATCGCAGGCAAAAATTAAACTTAGTTTCTTAAATTTGCAGCATTGTTTTAGAAAAAATAAAATTATATACAATGAAATACGATGTTATAGTAATTGGAAGTGGTCCTGGTGGTTATGTAACTGCCATTAGAGCTTCTCAATTGGGTTTTAAAACCGCAGTAGTTGAAAAAGAAAGCTTGGGTGGAATCTGTTTGAACTGGGGATGTATTCCTACAAAAGCCCTTTTAAAAAGTGCACAAGTGTATGACTACTTAAAACACGTAGATGAATATGGTTTAAAAGCAGAAGCGATTGATAAAGATTTTGAAGCAGTAATCAAAAGAAGTCGTGGTGTTGCTGAAGGAATGAGTAAGGGGATTTCTTTTTTGATGAAAAAGAATAAGATTGATGTCATCGATGGTTTTGGTAAAATTAAGGCTGGAAAAAAAGTAGACGTTACTGCTGCTGATGGAACAGTAACTGAATATAGTGCTGATCATATCATTATTGCAACAGGTGCTAGATCACGCGAATTGCCAAACTTACCACAAGATGGTAAAAAGGTAATCGGATACCGTCAAGCAATGACGTTGCCGAAACAACCTAAAAAAATGATTGTTGTTGGTTCTGGTGCCATCGGTGTTGAATTTGCTCATTTCTACAATTCAATGGGTACTGAAGTAACTATTGTTGAGTTTATGCCAAACATTGTTCCTGTTGAAGATATCGATGTTTCAAAGCAATTTGAAAAGTCTTTAAAGAAATCTGGTATCAAAGTAATGACAAATTCATCAGTTGAATCTGTAGATACTTCTGGTAAAGGTGTTGTAGCTACTGTAAAGACAAAAAAAGGAGAAGAAACTCTAGAAGCTGACATCCTATTGTCTGCTGTTGGGATCAAATCTAATATTGAAAATTTAGGGTTGGAAGATGTAGGTATCGTGGTTGACAGAGACAAAATCATGGTAAACGACTTCTACCAAACTAACATTCCTGGTTACTATGCCATTGGAGATGTAGTACCGGGACAAGCTTTGGCACACGTTGCTTCCGCAGAAGGAATTACTTGTGTTGAAAAAATAGCCGGATTGCACACAGAAGCAATCGATTATGGGAATATTCCTGGATGTACCTATGCATCACCAGAAATTGCCTCTGTTGGTTTGACTGAAGCAAAAGCCAAAGAAGCTGGATATGAGATTAAAGTTGGTAAATTCCCTTTCTCTGCCTCAGGTAAAGCAAGTGCTGCTGGAACTAAAGATGGTTTTGTAAAAGTAATATTCGACGCTAAATACGGTGAATGGTTAGGATGCCATATGATCGGAGCGGGTGTTACTGATATGATTGCAGAAGCAGTTTTGGGACGTAAACTAGAAACTACAGGTCACGAAGTGTTAAAAACTGTTCACCCTCACCCTACTATGAGTGAAGCGGTTATGGAAGCAGTTGCAGATGCTTACGATGAAGTAATTCACCTGTAAACATAAAATAGCTTAGCTAAAACAAGAAACGACTGTCCTGTGTGACAGTCGTTTTTTTTTTTGTTTTTTTATCAAATCTGTTAAACCTTTAACTATTAATATAGTCTATACAAACAAAAATGTATATTTACGAAAAATAACCAAAAATCACTCCTATGAAACGAAGCTTAGTCCTTCTATTCTTTTGTATCGTTACTCTTTCCTTTACCCTCTATGTTGAAGGAGATTTTATTACTAAAGTTAGACAGAAATTATTAGCATATGAATCTGAAAATTTCCCTGAAAAAATCTATATACAGACCGATAAACCGTACTATTCACTAGATGAAGATATTTGGTTTAGCAGTTATCTCGTAAATGGAATCAACCATTCTGCCTCTACAAAAAGTAAAATATTATATGTAGAATTGATCAATGAAAATGATAGTATTGTCTCCAAAAAGAAACTGTACACCCACCATATGAGCGCAGCTGGTGACTTCAAAATATCTAAAGATTGGAATGAAGGAGATTACTTGATTCGCGCTTATACCAATGCGATGCGAAATGAAGATGCTTCTCTGTTCTTTCAAAAGGAAATATCCATACTTTCACCTTCAAAAAAAGACAGTCTTCAGGAAGTTTCAACTGATATCAACAAAGAGAATAAAACTTCCAAAGACAAAGAGCGTGCAACAAATTTCAATTTACATCCTGAAATAAAATTTTACCCAGAAGGCGGTAATTTAGTGAATGGACTTAAAAATATTGTTGCTTTAAAAATACACGACAAACACTATTATGACGAACGTCTTTCGGGTACATTGTACGAAACCGGAGGAAAAGAGATTTTTACATTTAAAACTCTTCCTTACGGCATGGGTTTGTTCAATTTTACGCCTAAAAAAGGAAAAGAGTATTACGTTGTCATGGATATCAATGGGGCTGAAGAATTGTACAACCTTCCGAAGGCAATCGAGAAGGGATATAGTTTACAAGCTTCTAACAATGGAAGTCATATAGTAATCGATGTGGCTAGCAATACAGAAAAAGGATTGTTGAGCACCTATTTGGTTGGACATCAAAGAGGAAAATTATTATTTGAAAGATCTGAGACTAAAAACACAAACAAATACACCGTAAAAATAGCGACAACAGAGTTGCAAGATGGTGTTTGTCATCTGACTCTTTTCAATCAAGAAGGAAACCCTGTATGTGAACGTCTTATCTATGTTGACAACCCTAATAACTATCTCAAGTTAGACATTCAAAACAATACCCCTAACCTAGCGGCTAGACAAAAAGCTAATTTTCATATCTCGGTCAAAAACAAACTCGGAACTTTAGTTACTAGTAGCCTATCCATGGCAGTTCGTGATATGACAGCAGTACCCTATAAAACAACATCTAAAAACATCAAGACATGGCTCTTGTTAAATTCAGACCTAAGAGGTGAAGTAGAAGACCCGGGGTATTTCTTTAGCAAAGAAAATGATGTAAAACAACGTTACTTATTAGACCTTGTCATGATGACAAATGGATGGAGACGTTTTACTTGGACCAGTTTGTTAGACGAGGAAAAGCCTACGAATAAATTTCCTATTGAAAAAGGAATTTTTATCAGTGGAAGAACAAAAAATCTTAAAAAACCCTATGATTTTATGCCTGCTGCTACGCGTTTGAGTATTCTGGGTAATGGGGTTTATCAAGACACTTTGAGATCTTCTAAAGACGGTAACTTTTCTTACGGTCCTTTTGTGTTTTTTGACAGCATCCCGATTCTGTTAGAAGCCCGTAAAACTGACTTTAACTCTACACGAAGTAGAGACCGAAATTTACTCATACTTGTAGACCCTCCTGCTGACAGTCCTAAAGTGAGTAAAAGAACTAAGAGAGTTACCGAATCGGAGGACTTTGCAAAGAGCTTTCTAAAGATCAATCAGTACATAGAGGAAGTAAATCAACAATACGAAACAGAACGTCGAATGCTGGACGAAGTAACGATCAAAGCTGAAAAAGAAGAAGCTTTGTCTGCTAGAGATCAAGCCATGTTTGAAACTACAGGATACGGGGAACCGTCTGGAAGAATGGTTATGGAAGATATCAATGGTGCCAACTCATTAAATTTATTTGATTTACTTCGACGAATGAATGGAGTTTTTGTAAACGGAACTGAAGTTACCATGCGTGGTGGAGCTCCTGCTGTGTTCTACTTAGACGGAATGGAAATTGAAGCAGAATTTTTAGAAGATGTTTCAGGAAGTGAGATTTCTTTTATAGATATTTTGAAAGGTTCAGAAGCATCAATGTTTGCCAATGGTGGAAATGGTGTGGTAGCCTTGTATTCAAATACTGGAAACTTAGATGCTGCTGCCAAATACATCAAGCGTAAACCGGGCATCATCGATTTCAAAGGAAGTGGTTTTTATACCGCACGCGAATTCTACGCGCCAAATCATTTGGAAGGTTTTGAAGAGATGATGAAAGCAGATATTAGAACCACACTGCACTGGGAACCTAGCTTGAGGTCCAAAGCCACAGCTCCTACTCCTGTTTCCTTTTTTACTAGCGATAGTAAAGGAGATTTTATCATTGAAATTGAAGGGATTTCTGATAATGGAACTCCTATACACGGATGGACAACTTTTACAGTGGAATAAATAGTTTTAAATAACTCAAACAAACAAGCCCAACTTAATATTAAGTTGGGCTTGCTTTTTTGTAAGGAGTTCGTTTCTAATTATTTTTTCAAATCGGACTTAAAGTTTTGTAAAAACTTTTTCACCTTGGGTTGAATCACCAAATTGCAATAAGGCTCTTCAGAATGACCGGCAAAGTAATCATTGTGATAATCTTCAGCAGGGTAAAAAGCTTCAAAAGCAGTTACCTCAGTTACTATTAGATCTGAATAAACTGAAGCTGAAGTCAAGGCATCTATTGTTTTATTTGCAATTTCTTGTTGGACATTGTCGTGGTAAAAAATTGCCGAACGGTACTGTGTTCCAATATCATTTCCTTGACGGTTTAAAGTTGTTGGGTCATGAGTAGCAAAAAAGACTTCTAGCAATTTTTCAAAAGACACGAGCTCCGTATCATAACTGATGTGCAATACCTCTGCATGTCCGGTACGTCCCGTTATTACTTCTCTGTAAGCGGGGTTTTTAATTGTTCCTCCACTAAATCCAGGAGTTACATCTACAACCCCTTTCAAATGCTTAAATATTGCTTCTGTACACCAAAAACAACCATTTCCTAATGTTGCTAACGCTATTGCCATAATTGTATTTATTTTGTACGAAGTTAAAAAATAATAAGCTGTTTTCATTTGTAAAATCACAAGAATCTTATACAAATCAAAAGTCTTATTTTCTAAAGCCTACGTCATAGAAATGTGTATTTTTGTAATATGATTACACACGAACAGCTTCAAAAAATTGCAGATAGAGTCTCACGTTTGAAAAATTATCTCGAAATAGACAAAAAGCAAATACTGATTAAAAACGAGGAAGAAAAAAGTGCCAATCCAGATTTTTGGAACGACCCAAAAAAGGCTGAAATCCTACTTAAAAACCTCAGAAATTTAAAACAGTGGGTCGAAGACTACACCTTCATCACGAGTTCTTTGGACGACCTATCAGTATTATTAGATTTTTTCAAAGAAGGAGAAGCTACAGAAGATGAAATCAACACACTGGAAACAAAGTTGATGGAAGCAATTGAGGCAATTGAATTTAAAAACATGCTTTCAGACGAAGGTGACAACCTCAGTGCAGTACTTCAAATCACTGCAGGTGCTGGTGGTACTGAAAGTTGTGATTGGGCCAATATGTTGATGCGTATGTATTTAATGTGGGCAGAAAATAAAGGATACAAAGTAAAGGAGTTGAATTTTCAAGCTGGAGATGTAGCGGGAATTAAAACCGTTACTTTAGAGATTGAAGGAGATTATTCCTTCGGTTACCTCAAAGGAGAAAATGGTGTTCACCGATTGGTACGTATCTCTCCATTTGACAGCAATGCAAAACGACATACCTCGTTTGCCTCTGTATATGTATACCCAATGGTAGACGACACGATAGAAATAGAAATCAACGCTGGTGATATCTCTTGGGAAACTATGCGGGCTTCTGGAGCTGGTGGACAAAATGTGAACAAGGTTGAAACCGCTGTTCGACTGCGCCATAAACCGTCTGGAATTATGATTGAAAATTCAGAAACGCGTTCACAACTTGACAATAAAACCAAAGCGCTGCAATTGTTAAAATCACAATTGTATGAAATAGAGTTACAAAAGAAAATGGAAAAACGTAACGAAATTGAAGCCGGCAAAATGAAAATAGAATTTGGCTCTCAGATTCGTAATTATGTTATGCATCCTTATAAATTGGTCAAAGACGTTCGTACTGCCCATGAAACAGGAAATGTTGATGCTGTAATGAATGGAAATCTAGACGGTTTTTTGAAAGCATTTCTAATGTTAAAATCGGATACTTCAGAAGAAAATCAACTGTAACATAACAATAAGCAGGTGATGAAAAAGATTACAACTATTATTTTTGACTTAGGAGGTGTACTCGTAGATTGGAATCCTGAATACCTGTTCTTGAAGCGTTTTAATGGAGACCTTAAAAAGACAAAGTGGTTTTTGGAACATGTTTGTACACCAGCATGGAATATCGAACAAGATGCTGGGCGAACTATCGAAGAAGCCAATCGAATGAAAATTAACAAGCATCCTGAATATGCAGCCGA
>JBMZVD010000027.1:0-25348 GCA_049625305.1 Flavicella sp. | reverse complement strand
AGTACATTGCTATTAAAAATTTTGCCTCAGAAGTTGTAATAGTTGACATCAAAGAAAATTATGCAGAAGGAAAAGCTATGGACCTAATGCAAACAGCTTCTTTGAATGGTTTTGACACTAAAATAACAGGAAGTACAAACGACTATGCTAAAACTGCAGACAGTGCTATCGCTGTAATTACAAGTGGTATTCCTCGTAAACCAGGAATGACTCGTGAAGAGTTGATAGGTATCAATGCTGGAATCGTAAAATCTGTATCAGAAAACATCATCAAACACTCTCCAAATGCAATCATCATTGTTGTGAGCAACCCAATGGATACAATGACTTACTTGGCTCACAAAGCAACAGGTTTGCCTAAAAATAGAATCATTGGTATGGGAGGTGCATTGGATAGCGCTCGTTTTAAATACCGATTAAGCGAAGCATTAGGAGCTCCTGCATCTGATGTAGACGGAATGGTTATTGGAGGGCACAGTGACACTGGTATGATTCCTTTGACACGTTTGGCTACGAGAAACTCAATTCCTGCAAGTGAATTCTTATCAGAAGAAAAATTGGAAGAAGTAGCAAAAGCAACGATGGTTGGAGGAGCAACTCTAACAGGTATGTTGGGTACTTCTGCATGGTATGCTCCAGGAGCAGCTGTATCTGCCATGGTACAAGCCATCGCATGTGACACACAAAAGATTTTCCCTTGTTCTACAATGTTGGAAGGTGAATACGGATTGAACGACATCTGTATCGGCGTACCTGTTGTATTAGGAAAAAACGGTATTGAAAAGATTGTAGAAATGAACCTTAACGATGCTGAAAAAGAGAAGTTAGCAACTAGTGCAGCTGCTGTTCAAAAGACTAACGGATTATTGAGTCTGTAATAGTTACACAAAACTTATTGCAACAACAAAAAAGAGGCTTTCCTATTTTGGAAGCCTCTTTTTTATTCTAAAGATACATCAAAAATTATTTGATATCTATCAAGTATGGCATCCCCATTTGAATACCAGTTCGACCTTTTAAACTGTTGAGACGATTGAACATTTCAAAGTGTTCCTCACCAACTAACTCCTCCACTAAATGCTCTTTTAACGATGCAAACGGAACACTTCCTAAAGCATCCATTAGCTCTTCTTCATACTTTGGCAATTTGAGCACATCGTAATTTTCTATATCTGCTGTTGCGGCAGCATATTTAACCGCCTCATCCAAACTCCCTATCACATCCACTAAACCATTCTCCAAAGCTTGTTTACCTGTCCATACCCTTCCTTGTGCCAATTCATGCACCTCTTCAACTGTCATATTACGTCCTTCTGAAACACGATTTAAAAAAGTTGTGTATACCTCATCTACACTTTCTTTGGTCAATTCGTAAAATTTTGAATCAATCGGAAGAAAAGGGCTATAAGAAGGAGATGAATTAGTAGCAACCGTTTCAGCATGAACCCCTATTTCTTCGGAAAGGGCACTTACATTAGGAAACATACCAAACACACCGATAGAGCCTGTTATTGTTGATTTGTTTGCAAATATTCTAGACGCATTTGAGGCGATATAATAACCTCCTGATGCCGCATAATCTCCCATAGAGACCACCAATGGCTTCTCCTTTTTTAACAACTCCAATGCTCTCCATATAATTTCTGAAGCCATAGCACTTCCTCCCGGGGAATTGATACGCAACACAACTGCCTTTACTTTATCATCTAAACGTGCTTTGTCGATTGCCTTAACAAACAAGCCAGGACTTATGAAGTTTTTGCCCCCTTTTTCATCGACTATTTTTCCTTGTGCGTAAATAATTGCAACCTGGTTTTTCACTTCTAGTGAAGGCAAATTAAGGTCTAATTTCAAATAATCAATCAGTGAAATAGAAGCTAATTTTTTAGTACCCAATTGAGTTTTTAATTTTGCATCATATTCATCTTTGTACACCAATGCATCCACTAGATTATGCTCCTTTGAAAGTTTGGCTGTTCTTCCCAATGCACCATCAGCTATAGCATTCAATTGAGCTACTGTCAAGCCTCTTGACTCAGACACTTCGTCAACGATTGAACTCCAAATAGAATGAACCATTGATTCCATTTGCTTTCGATTGGAAGCACTCATTGTATTATTTAAAAAAGGTTCAACGGCAGACTTATATTTCCCATGTCTTATCACCTCCATTTTTACTCCAAATTTATCTTGAAAATCCTTAAAAAAAAGAACCTCAGCAGCCAAACCCTTGAACTCAACATTTCCAATTGGATTTAAAAAAAGTGAATCAGCTACTGTTGTCAAATAGTAATTTTTCTGACTGTAGGTATTGGCATATGCGCTTACAAACTTTCCTGACTTTTTAAATTCTGAAATAGCTTCACGAAGTGTAGCTAGTTGCGTTATTCCGATATTGGGATTTTTTAATTCGATACTAATCCCTTTGATTTTTGAATCTTTACTTGCTTTGTCTAGTGAAGCAATCAGGACATCAAGCCCTACTTCCCTGTCAAAACCACCAAAAATCTTTGTCAAGGGATCCATTCCTGTACCTGTATAATCTTTTACTTCAGTATCTAAAACTATTTTTAAAACACTATTCTCTTCCAAAGTTACTTTATCATCAGAAGAAACCGCTACTCCTACCCCTACAAAAAGGATTGTTAATAAAAAAAGTGCTAAAAAAAACCCTAATAAGGATGAAAATATATTTTTTACGAAAGTCATATGTATTGTTATTTTTTTTCAAAGGTACTTATACCCTTACCATTAATTTATTAATAAAAACTTAAAAAAAAGGATAATTGAAATATATGTACGACTTTTACGTTAAGAAATTAGCAATCAAACATGTCTAAAAACTCAACTACATATTTATCTTTAGGTAGCAACCTAAACGATAAACTTCAGTATCTAAAAGATGCCGTTCAATCAATTGACGAAACCATAGGTAAGGTCTGTGCCATATCATCTGTATACCAAACTCCATCTTGGGGATTTGATGGGAATGATTTTTACAATATTTGTATTGAAGTATCTACAAAGTTCTCAGCTGAAGAACTCTTAGACAAGTTATTAGTTTTGGAAACTAAACTAGGAAGAAAGAGAAACAATACAACTGGCTATGAAAATAGAACGATAGATATTGATATCATTTTATATGAAAATAGAATCATAGATTCGGAAAAACTAAAGTTACCACACCCTAAAGCACTAGAAAGAAAGTTTGTATTACTACCTTTGGAAGAAATCAACAGTGATATTGTATTTCCAAAACCAATACTACATATCTCTCAAGGAATTCAAAACTGCAAAGACTCTAGCACAATTGTAAAAACAAACATTGAAATAAAAGTAAAAAACAACTGAAAATATAAAATTCTAAGAAGTCAGTGAAGACTCATGAATATCTGTTATTTTTGTTAACTATAAAAAAAAGAAAATGCAACTAAAATCAAAGTTTCTAATCGTATCATTTTGCGCATTGCTACCTCTGGGTAGTTTTTCACAACAAAAAGAAGCATCAAAGCCATCACCTGTAAGACCCAAATCGACAAAAAAGGTTTCTATTGAAACAACGGTCATCACCAAGAAAATATTTTCTCTTGCAAAGAGTATTTATTTCAAAACAAACAGTGATGAAATCACAGAAGATTCTCATGAAACATTGAATAGGATTGCAGACTTAATGAAAAAATACCCAAAGACACATTATACTATTGATGGCTATTCTGACAGTCGTGGAGAAGCTACATATAACAAAATACTTTCTCAAAAAAGAGCCGATAACGTTTCTATCTACCTACGAAATAAGGGGGTACCAAACTTAAATGTATATTCGATTGGTCATGGAGAGGAAAACGCAAAGAACAGCAATGCTACTGAAGAAGGTCGAAAGCTCAATCGAAAAGTAGAAATAAACTTTATCATTCCTGACTCTGAAAAAGAAAAAGAAATCGAAAAAAAACAAAGTGAAGAAGCCAAAAAAGATACAGACAATGATGGTGTAGCGGATCTATTTGACCAAGAAAAAAACACTCCTAAAAACGTATTGGTCTATAGTAGCGGAATTTCTGTTGACAGTGACAAAGACGGAATTCCTGACCATAAAGATCTTTGTCCTCTTCTTGCAGGTTCAGCAAAAGAAAAAGGATGTCCTACTGACAAAAAAGTAGTTGACCTTAAAGACGACGACGGAGATGGCGTAATCAATGAATTTGATAAAGAACCTAACACTCCTAAGAATGTAAAAGTGTACGGGAACGGAAAAGCAGTAGATTCAGACGAAGATGGAATAGCTGACTACAAAGACGAGTGTCCTTGTGAATACGGAAATGCTAAATACAAGGGCTGCCCTGAAAACGAAACAACTAAAGAGAACAAAACAAGTACAGTATCTGATAAAGTAGTAACTCAAAAAACTACAACTACATCTGATAGAAAGAGAAACCTTAGTATCAAAACTACCTCCAAAGAGAAAGTAGCTAAAAAGAAAACCATAAACACTGTTTCAGAATCTACAAAGACTAACGAAACAAGTTTAAAAACACCTAGTAAAGATGTGAGCAAAGATAGTGATGGCGATGGTGTATTAGATATATATGACAAAGAACCCAACACACCGGCTGGAGCAAAAGTGTACTTGGATGGTATTGCCGTCGACACAGACAGAGACAATATCCCTGATTACAAGGACAAGTGCCCACGTGTGAAGGGAATTCCCGAAAATAGTGGTTGCCCAAAAGAAAGAGATTCAGACGGTGATGGCGTTGGGAATAGTTTTGACTTTTGTCCAAATACCAAAGGAAGTGTAAACAATAATGGATGCCCTGAAAAGGAATTCGACAAAGGTGCGTATTCGACCATTGAAGAACTTGCTAAAAAAATAAAATTTGCTCCCAAAAAGAATCTTTTGAACTCTACCACAAAAGACATCTTAAATCAAATCAGTGACATCCTAAAAGAATATCCAGGAACATCATACAAAATTAAAGGGCATACTGATGACAAATCCAATGAAAAATATAGCTTATTCTTATCCAAAAGGAGAGCCAAAGCCGTAAGAGACTATTTGGTTTATAAGAAGATTCGCAGAGAACGTTTGACCTACGATGGCTATGGAGAAACGCAACCTAAATTTTCTAATACGGGAGATTTGGAAACAAGCCAAAGAAACAATCGTATTGAATTTAGCTATCAAGAAAAATAATTTTTACAATCAAAAAAAAGAGCTGTTTATACAGCTCTTTTTTTGTAAATGGAAATTCGATAATATATATTCCTTTAGAAAAAGATCACTCAATCAAGTATAAACACAATGATAGAAGCTTAAGAAAATCAGCAAAACAAATAGCTTATAAAATGGCAAGAAGTTATAAATTTTAAGGAATGCTTGAATCAAAACGAATATCTAGAAGCGCCTATTAATTAAGACCACTTAAATATTTAGGATCAATCTTCCATAGTTGCCCCTTTCACTTCTTTAGGCTTATGAATTAAACTCAAAAAAAAACACCTTACGATATCGTAAGGTGTTTCTTAATAAGATTATTTATAGTAAAAACTATAGCGCGTTAATTTTAGCCTGAACTTCTTTCTGTTTGTCATACATTTCGAGTAATTCATACAATCCTACCAATGTTTTCATTACTGATTCATTTTTTGGCGCGTGTTTTAATGTATTTTCAAAGTATGGTAAAGCCTCTTGGTAAACCTTTTTTTGTTCCAGCATCAAAGCATCGTACTTATCGAAGTTACTAAGATTCTTATTCATCTCTTCGATAATAGGCTTTGTCTTCTCAAGAATTGCAACCCCAATATTATTGTATGCATCAGAAAAATCTGGCTTCAACTCTATTGCTTTTTCAAAACTTTCAATAGCCTCTTTTTCATACCCTTGCTCTAAAGTCAGAACTCCAACATTGTAGTACAACTGAGCATCATTTGGTCTCAATTCAATCGCTTTTTTCAAACCTTCTAAAAACTTCTCATTGTTCCCCAATTTAAAGTAGATATTCGCTTCACTGATAACTAAGTTGTAATCGTTAGGAAACAATTTTTTAGCATCTGCAATAGCAGTCAGCGCAGCTTGCTTATCTCCTTTTGCGATGTAGCTAAACGCAATCATTTTAGCAATGTCTCCAGTTTTTGAAGGACTAACAACTACTTCAGGATGTACTGCTGTTTTTAACATTACAGCACGGTCCATTTCCTTCTTAGAACCATAGTAAATTTCATCACCATTAATTTTACTCACTGCCTTATACTTTGTAGAAATGCCTGTATAACCAATTTCTAACAAACGCTTGTACAAGCTTATTGATCTGTCATATTCCTTAGAATTATATGCACTCAATGCTGCATTGTCAAGGAAAGCAGTATCTGTTGGACTTAAAATATATACCAATTCAAATTTCTTACTTGCAGCCTTGTATTTCTCTTCAGAGAACAATTTCGAACCACTTGTAGCTGCTCTTTGAATCAACACATTAAGAGATTCACCAGTAACTTTGTTGTGTTTTTTTGAACCAATTTCTTTCTCATAAGCTCTCAATTCGTTTAAGGCCTCACCAGCTGCTTTATCTTTTGCAAACGCTTTCCCATTAGCGAAAATAGACATTGCTTTGATGTACAAATATTGTAATTGGTATTTATTATCTGCATCTTTTAATAAGGGCTTTACAACATCCAATTGTGCAAGAGCCTCATTAAAGCTTCCTTTTTTTAGAAGCTTGGCAGCTACTTTCAACTCCTTTTTCTGCCCTAGCATTGAGATACTCATCATGAGTACCGCCAATAACATAAATTTATTTTTCATCTTTAAATTCTATTTGTCTGTATTAATTTTACTTGTTTTTATTTCAAACTATTCTTTTGCAATAGTTGTGCCATTTTCAGATGCTCCTTCAATTGAATCGTTACTTTCAGAATCTTCTCCTTCTTTGACCTCTTCTTCTTCGTGCATTACTTTAGCTACTGCAGCAATTGAATCATTGTCCTTAATCTTTATCAAAGTAACCCCTTGAGTAGCACGTCCCATGACACGAAGATCAGCAACCGCCATTCGAATTGTAATTCCTGATTTATTAATAATCATCAAATCATCCTCGTCAGTTACATTTTTAATGGCAACCAAGCTTCCGGTTTTATCAGATATATTCAAAGTTTTGACACCCTTACCTCCACGGTTTGTAATTCTGTAGTCTTCAAGCTTAGAACGCTTACCAAACCCTTTTTCAGAAACTACTAGAATATCACTATCCATATCATTTACAGCTACCATCCCTATCACTTCATCCGTTTCATCTTGCAATGAGATTCCTCGAACACCTGAAGCTCCACGCCCCATTGGTCTTGTTTTCTCTTCTTCAAAACGAATCGATTTTCCTGACTTCAACGCTAACATTACCTGACTGTCTCCAGTGGTTAATTTCGCTTCTAGCAACTCATCGTCTTCTTTGATCGTAATAGCAGCAATTCCATTGGCTCTTGGTCTAGAATACTGCTCTAATAACGTCTTCTTTACCTGGCCTTTTTTAGTTGCCATAATAATATAGTGACTATTGATATAGTCTTGATCTTTAAGATCTTTTGTAACTAAGAAGGCTTTGACTTTATCGTCAGGTTCAATATTAATTAGATTTTGCAATGCACGTCCTTTTGCTACTTTACCTCCTTCAGGTATTTCATAAACACGCATCCAATACACCTTCCCTTTTTGAGTAAAGAACAACATATATTGATGATTGGTACCTACGAAAAGGTGTTCTAAGAAATCTTCATTTCTCGTAGAGACTCCCTTTTGACCAGTTCCTCCTCTATTTTGTGTTTTGTATTCTGATAACAAAGTACGTTTAACATATCCTGCATGAGAAATCGTAACCACTACTTGTGAATCTGGAATCATGTCTTCAATTCTCATATCTGCACCTCCAAATTCAATAGAAGATCGTCTTTCGTCACCATATTTGTCACGAATCGCAGTCAACTCCTCTTTAATGATATCCATTCTTCTTGATTCATTGGCAAGAATATCTTTTAAGTCAGCGATCAACAATAAAATCTCCTCATATTCGCTTCTCAATTTGTCTTGTTCCAGTCCAGTCAATTGACGCAAACGCATCTCTACAATTGCTTTTGCTTGAATTTCAGTCAATCCAAATCGACCCATCAACTTTTCCCTCGCTTCATCTGCATTTCCTGAAGCCTTGATAATCGCAATTACTTCGTCAATATTATCGGAAGCGATAATCATACCCTCCAAGATATGGGCTCTCGCTTCAGCTTTTCCAAGCTCAAACTGAGTTCTACGAACAATCACCTCATGTCTGTGCTCAACAAAATGATGGATCATTTGCTTTAAGTTCAACAATTCAGGTCGTCCGTTTACCAAAGCAATATTGTTTACACTAAAGGAAGTTTGAAGTGCAGTGTACTTAAACAATTTGTTTAAAACAATGTTTGGAATTGCATCTTTTTTAAGCACATATACGATACGCATTCCTGTTCTATCAGATTCGTCACGAATATTTGCAATACCGTCTAATTTTTTGTCATTGACCAACTCAGCAGTTTTTTTGATCATTTCTGCTTTGTTGATTTGGTATGGTATTTCGGTAACAATGATACAATCTCTTCCGTTTACTTCCTCAAAAGTAGCTCTTGCACGAATAACTATCCTACCTCTTCCAGTTGTAAAAGCATCACGGATGCCTTCCGTTCCGTATAAGATTCCTCCAGTAGGAAAATCTGGAGCTTTGATATGTTGCATCAACTCCTCAATTTCAATCGCTCTGTTATCAATATATGCAATTGTTCCATTGATGACCTCCGTTAAGTTATGAGGTGGCATGTTTGTTGCCATCCCCACCGCAATACCTGAGGCTCCATTGACCAATAGATTTGGAATTCTAGTAGGTAATACAGTGGGCTCTTTCAGTGTATCGTCAAAGTTCAACTTATGATCAACAGTATCTTTTTCGATATCTGCCATCATATCTTCAGATATTTTACGCATGCGCACCTCTGTGTAACGCATTGCAGCCGGACTATCTCCATCAACGGAACCGAAATTCCCTTGGCCGTCAACCATCATGTAACGAACACTCCAATCTTGTGCCATACGCACCATTGCATCGTATACAGAGGTGTCACCGTGTGGGTGGTACTTTCCTAAAACCTCACCAACAATTCTGGCTGATTTCTTGTAAGAACCAGTTGCCTTTATACCCAATTCGTGCATCCCGAACAAAACCCTTCTATGTACAGGTTTCAAACCATCTCTTACATCTGGTAAAGCCCTTGAAACTATTACGGACATTGAATAATCAATATATGCCGATTTCATCTGCTCCTCAATGTTAATAGGTATCAGTTTTTCTCCGTCTGCCATATAAATCTATTTAATTTTTAACTTTAATTCAGATAAGCAATATACACTTTTTACCGTTTTTAACAAGCCATAAGTCTTGTTCATTTAGCTTGAGTTATCAACAGTCAACTAATATTTTTTGCAAGACTTATCCCACCTATAATCAGGTTATTAATCATAAAAAAACGCCAAAAACAACTGATTTTAATAACAAAGCAAGTCAATTTATGTTTTTTTATAAAAAATTCTAGTAAATTTACGTAAAACAAAACAATTTTTATGGACGACAATTTCTCACAAAAAGTAAAAGAAGTTATAGGATACAGCAAAGAGGAAGCGGTAAGACTGAGCCATGATTTTATTGGAACAGAGCATTTGATTTTGGGTATTCTCAGAAAAGGGGATGGGAAGGCGATCGATATTTTGATCTCTTTGGAGACAAATTTAGAATACTTAAAAAAGAAAATAGAAGCATTAAATCCTTCTTCTGTAGTTTTAAACAATCGAATTGGAGATAAAAAACTTCATCTCACACGACAGGCTGAAAAGGCATTAAAAACAACCTTTTTAGAAGCAAAGCTATACCAAGACAACGCTGTAAATACAGCGCATTTGCTACTATGTGTATTGAGAAATGAAAACGACCCTACTACTAAACTTTTGAATAATTTTGACATCAACTACAGTGATGTAAAATTACTATTCAAACAATTGAGTAATAGTATCGAAGATGAATTTGAAGGACCTGTCTCTGAGAGTGATCAGGGCAGTGATTTTGATAGTGGTAGCAAATCCAATCCTTTCGAATCTCAAAACCCTAAGAGTAAACAAACAAAAAAATCAAAAACTCCGGTCCTTGATAATTTTGGAAGGGATTTAACAGACTTGGCTGAAAATCAAAAACTAGATCCGGTAGTTGGTAGAAAAGAAGAAATTGAAAGAGTTTCACAGATATTAAGCAGACGCAAGAAAAACAATCCGATGTTGATCGGTGAACCAGGAGTTGGGAAATCCGCGATAGCAGAAGGATTGGCCCTACGTATTGTTCAGCGAAAAGTGTCGAGAATTTTATACAACAAAAGGGTTGTGTCTTTGGACTTGGCAAGCTTGGTTGCTGGAACTAAATACAGAGGACAATTTGAAGAACGCATGAAAGCGTTGATGAACGAGTTAGAAAAGAATAAGGACATCATATTATTTATCGATGAGATTCATACGATTGTTGGCGCTGGTGGAGCTACTGGTTCCTTAGACGCCTCAAACATGTTGAAACCCGCTTTGGCTAGAGGGGAAATTCAATGTATCGGTGCAACAACCCTGAATGAATTTCGCCAAAACATAGAAAAGGATGGTGCTTTGGAAAGACGTTTTCAAAAGATTATTGTTGAACCTACTTCTATCGAAGAAACAGTTCAAATTCTCCTGAATATCAAAGAAAAATATGAAGAACATCACAACGTAAACTATACTCAAGAAGCCATTGAAGCCTGTGTAAAATTAACCAATAGGTACATGACAGATCGTTTTTTACCGGACAAAGCTATTGATGCACTGGACGAAGCGGGATCAAGAATTCACATCACCAATATTGTTGTACCACAACAAATCCTTGAGTTAGAGAAAAAACTAGAGCAAATAAAAGAAGGGAAAACCAACGCTGTCAACCGACAAAAGTACGAAGAAGCAGCTAGGTTGAGAGACGATGAAAAGAACATTGAATCTGCTTTGAAATCAGCACAAGACCAATGGGAAGAGGCCTCTAAAGAAAATAGAGAAACGGTTACTGAAGAAAATGTTGCCGAAGTAGTATCTATGATGACTGGAATTCCAGTGAATAGAGTTGCAGAAGCAGAAACTAATCGTTTGAGTGAATTACCAAACAAAATCAAGGGAAAGGTAATAGGTCAAGACCATGCAGTTGCAAAAGTAGTAAAAGCTATTCAGCGAAACAGAATTGGTCTAAAAGATCCAAACAAACCAATTGGTTCGTTTATTTTCTTGGGTCAAACCGGAGTTGGAAAAACTCAATTGGCGAAAATACTTGCCAGTGAATTATTTGATAGTACTGATGCCTTGATTCGAATAGACATGAGTGAATATATGGAGAAATTCTCTATCTCTAGATTGATAGGAGCGCCTCCCGGTTATATTGGCTATGAAGAAGGTGGACAGTTGACTGAAAAAGTGAGAAGAAAGCCTTATGCCGTTGTTCTTTTGGATGAGATAGAAAAAGCACATCCAGATGTATTTAATATGCTGCTACAAATATTAGACGATGGATTTATTACTGACAGTTTGGGCAGGAAAATTGACTTTAGAAATACTGTAATAATCATGACATCTAACATCGGTGCACGTCAATTGAAAGATTTTGGTGGTGGTGTCGGATTTGGGACAGCTTCAAAAACAGCACAAGCAGAAGAAAACGCAAAAGGAATAATTGAGAGTGCCCTTAAAAAGTCTTTTGCACCAGAGTTTCTAAATAGAATTGATGATGTAATTATATTCAATTCATTGGAAAGAGACGATATTCATAATATTATTACTATTGAATTGGAAAAGTTACTTGAGAGAGTATCGATTCTTGGCTATAAATTAGAGCTGAGTATTGAAGCCAAAGACTATATCGCCGAAAAAGGTTTTGACAAAAGTTATGGTGCTAGACCTCTTAAAAGAGCCATTCAAAAATACATTGAGGATGTATTGGCTGAGGAAATAGTGAATTCGAAATTGGAAGAAGGCGACACTATTCTTATGGATTTTGACAAGTCATCAAACGAGTTGAAAATTGATATCCAAAAGAAAATGGAATCATAATGAATTTCGAAACCCAAAAAAAAAAGCTTTGCAGATTGCAAAGCTTTTTTGTTTTTTACTATGTGTATAATTACGTTGTAACTTTGGGTAAAAACACCTCTGCCATCATGCAACGAGCACTTCCTCCACCACATTTTTCAATAGTTGAAAGGTTGGCACTAATGATTTCACAGTGCTTTTCAATAGCATCTATTTGCTGTTGTGTAAGACAAGCCTTTGCCGATGCAGACATCACCAAAAACAATTCGCCTTTGCTATTTTCAACTTGCAACATATTTCCAGCAAAATGTGTTAGTTGTTCTTCGGAAACAACAATCAATTCTTTACCATCTTGCTTCATTTGTTGTTTGACTTGTTTGCGTTCTTTTTTGTCATCAATACTGGCCAAACAAATAACTGCAAATGTTTTTGCAACGCATAACATCACATTGGTATGATATATTGGGGCTCTTTCACCTTCAACAGTTTGATTGGCTGTAAACACAACTGGGGTGTACTCAAAATCTTCACAGAATTCTACAAAAAGTTCTTCGTCTGAACGCGGAGAAATGGCACAATATGCTTTTCTGTTTTCTCTATCTAAGACGATACTTCCTGTACCCTCTAAGAAAATCCCTTCTTCTTCAGCACTTGAGTAATCAATAATGTTATCAATGGTAAAACCAGATGACTCTACACATTGAAGAATTGACTCTTTTCTTTCTAACCTCCTATTAGGAGCAAACATGGGATACAGACCAATATTTCCATTGGCGTGAAAAGAAACCCAATTGTTTGGAAATATCGCATCAGGGGTATCGATTTCAGTGCTAGCATTGGCAACTATGACTGTAATGCCTTTATCTCTCAATATACTTACAAAGGAATCAAATTCAAAAAGAGCATTTTTTTGAATCTGTTCAGAAGTTAGTTCCTCAGCATCTAATTGATAATAATTATTTACTGCTGTCTCTTCATTTTTACGAAAAGTTGCAGGACGTACCATCAATATGGTGTTAGTCGTTTGTTTCATGATAAAAACTGTGTTTCATATTAAAATTTATAAGACATTAATCACGAAAAAGTGGTAATGTCGTACAACGTAAAAGCCCTTCTTGTTTTGATATTTCTGCAAAAGGCACTTCTTCTACTGTAAATCCATGATCACGAAGCCATTTATTCAACCGGTGAAAGTTTTGTTCGGACACTACGACATCTTCAGAAATAGAAAATACATTAGAATTCATTTGATACATTTCATCTTTAGTGATATGAAATAAGTTATCTTCGCCAAAAAGATTGACTAAAAATTGGTATTCTTCTTCCTCTAAAAACCCCTCTTTGTGAATGATTGCTTTGTCAGTACCAATTGGTTGAAAACAACAATCTAAATGCAAAGCATTCTCGTAGGCATTGGTGTTTGACTTTTTAAGATTGAATGATTTAACTATTTTGTGAGGAAAAAGATTTTGTAAAAAGTCCACTCCTTTTGTATTGGTTCTGGCTGTTATATAATCTGCATAATCTGCTCCATTGTACATTCCTACAAAGATATAATCGTTCCAAGGCATGACATCCCCTCCCTCAAAGTGAACCTCTTCTGTTGTTGAAATTACTTTTTCTGGATCTATAGTATCTATGACATACTGAATTGCTTGAATTTCTTTCTCTCTATCAGGTAGTATATTGGATTTGATAAAAAGATCATCTATAACAAAAGCAATATCTCGTGAAAAGATTTGATTGTAGTTTGAGATGGTTTCAGGTCTGTATACTTTGACATTGTATTTCTCAAATACTGCATTGAGAGCTTCCAACTCACGAACCATTAACTCTTCTTTTGGGTACGTTCCGTTTTTTATGTGCTCTATAGATTTGGGATCATATGCTTCATCTATTGATGGAATAGGACCATTACTGATTGCTGTACCTAAAATTACACTCCGCAACCTAGATGTTTCATTTTTAATGTTGAGTTTCAATTGATGTAAATAAAAAAATTAATAAAAAAACCTTCGCAAAGTTACGAAGGTTTTTTCAAATTTTTATCTATTTTCTGAGGGTGTAAAGTCTCTTAATTGGGGTCCTGTATACAACTGTCTTGGACGACCAATTGGTTCACTACGCTCTCTCATTTCTTTCCACTGTGCGATCCAACCTGGAAGTCTTCCCATGGCAAACATCACAGTAAACATTTCAACTGGAATACCCAAGGCACGGTATATAATTCCGGAGTAAAAATCTACATTTGGATACAAGTTTCTAGACTTAAAATATTCATCATTTAGTGCTACTTCTGCCAGTCCTTTTGCAATGTCTAAAACAGGGTCAACAATTCCTAAATCATTCAATACCTCTTCGGCAGCTACTTTGATTATATTTGCTCTAGGATCGAAATTTTTATAAACTCTGTGTCCGAATCCCATCAAACGAAAAGGATCACTTTTATCTTTTGCTTTTGCGATGTATTTGTGATAGTCTCCACCATCATTTTTAATAGCTTCCAACATTTCAATTACCGCTTGATTGGCACCACCATGAAGAGGTCCCCATAACGCTGATATACCAGCTGATATAGATGCAAATAATCCTGCATGAGAGGATCCTACGATACGTACAGTAGACGTTGAACAGTTTTGTTCGTGGTCAGCATGTAGAATCAATAATTTATCTAATGCATTCAAAATAATTGGATTGATTTCGAAACCTTCATTAGGCTTTCCAAACATCATTTTATACATGTTTTCAACGTAACCAATTTGAGCATCACCGTAATCCAATGGTAGACCTTGCTTTTTACGTAGAGTCCATGAAGCTAAAACTGGAAACTTAGCCATCAACTTGACAATAGCCTTGTACATATCATCTTTAGAATCCACGTTAACAGATTCAGGGTTAAATGCAATTAGCGCACTCGTCAAAGCTGAAATTACACCCATGGGATGCGCTGACTTTGGAAAACCGTCTAATATTTTTTTCATTTCCTCATCAACCAAAGATTCAGCTGCGATATCAGATTGAAATTGTTTCAATTGATCGTTAGTAGGTAATTCACCAAAAATCAATAAGTAAGACGTTTCTAAAAAGTTAGACTTTTCTGCTAGATCCTCAATAGCATAGCCTCTATATCTAAGTATCCCTTTTTCTCCGTCTAAAAATGTAATAGCACTTTCACAAGATCCAGTATTTTTGAATCCTGAGTCTAAAGTAATTACTCCACTAGTGGAAGCACGTAAAGATTTAACATCAATAGCTAGTTCGTTTTCAGACCCTCTTAATACAGGGAATTCATATTCTTTACCGTTTACTTTAAGATTCGCAATTTCAGACATATTTAAGATTTAGTTTTTAGATTTAGTTGTAACAATTTTTTTAGTAATGCAAATTTAATTAAAATAGCTTTTTATTAAAAAAAATACATTGTCAAATTATCACAATAAAAAAGACCGTTTATTGTAAACATATCAATGCAACAAAGACTATTCAAAGAATCTGTCAAAAGCATGACAATTTATGATAAATCATACTTTTTATACGTATTTTTAAAATTAAAATTCTTTTTTTTTTAGACACAAAAAAAACCGCATTTAGAAAAGACCAAATGCGGTTTTTTTTATGGTAAAAAAGAGTTTAGCTCAATTTAAAAGCTTTTTCCTGAGGGTAATATGCATTGTCCTCTAGTTCCTCTTCAATTCTCAATAATTGATTGTATTTAGCCATACGATCAGAACGAGAAGCAGAACCAGTTTTAATTTGACCCGTATTCAATGCAACTGCTAAGTCAGCAATTGTATTGTCTTCAGTTTCACCAGATCTATGTGACATTACCGATGTAAACCCAGCATTCTTTGCCATGTTTACAGCTGCGATTGTTTCTGTCAATGTACCAATTTGATTCACTTTGATTAAGATAGAGTTTGCGATTCCTTCTTCTACTCCACGAGACAAACGCTCTACGTTTGTTACGAACAAATCATCTCCTACCAATTGTACTTTGTCTCCAATCTTTTCAGTCAAGTATTTCCAACCTTCCCAATCGTTTTCATCCATTCCGTCTTCAATAGAGATAATAGGGTACTTTTCAGACAATTCGGCAAGATAATCCGCTTGTTCTTGAGAAGTTCTAACAGCACCTGCTTCACCCTCAAACTTAGCATAGTTGTATTTACCATCTTCGTAAAATTCGGCAGCGGCACAATCCAATGCAATTTTCACTTCATCTCCTGGTTTGTAGCCTGCTTTTTCAATCGCTTGTAATACTGTATCTAAAGCATCTTCTGTTCCTTCAAAAGTTGGTGCAAATCCACCTTCATCACCTACAGCAGTACTTAACCCTCTTCCGTGCAATATTTTTGCAAGGTTGTGGAAAATTTCAGTTCCTATTTGTAAAGCATGTGAAAACGTCTTTGCCATTACTGGCATGATCATGAACTCTTGAAAAGCGATAGGAGCGTCTGAATGTGAACCACCATTAACGATGTTCATCATAGGTACAGGCAATGTGTTGGCGCTTACCCCTCCAATATAACGGTATAGAGGTTGGTTCAATTCATTGGCAGCAGCTTTGGCTACAGCTAGTGAAACTCCTAAAATGGCATTGGCTCCCAATTTTGATTTGTTTGGAGTACCATCCAAATCAATCATTGCTTGATCAATGGCATTCTGTTCAAATACTGAAAACCCTAATAATTCCTCAGCAATGCTTGTATTTACATTGTTAACAGCAGTCAAGACACCTTTCCCCATAAAATCAGAACCACCGTCTCTTAATTCTACTGCTTCATGTTCTCCCGTTGAAGCTCCAGAAGGAACGGCAGCTCTACCTAATACTCCACTTTCAGTGATTACATCTACTTCTACGGTAGGGTTTCCTCTTGAGTCAAATATTTGACGGGCATGTATGTTGATAATAACGCTCATTGTATGTGTATTTTTATAGTTTAAATTTGAACTGTCGCAAGATACAAAAGCAGATGCAACAGTACGTTTATTAGTTTTTAATTTTCCTAAAACGGTTTCGTAAAATCGAAAAAGGGAATATTACCCTTTTTACCAATTGAAACTATCCTTTTATGTTCTCAATAAATTGATCGAACAAATATGATGAATCATGAGGACCTGGATTGGCTTCTGGATGGTATTGTACTGAGAAACAGTTTTTGTCTTTAATACGAATACCCGCAACAGTGTTGTCATTAAGATGTATGTGCGTAATTTCAACGTTCTCATTTTGCTCAACAGAGGCTCTATCGATAACAAATCCATGATTCTGAGAGGTGATTTCCCCTTTTCCAGTCAACAAGTTTTTAACAGGATGATTAATTCCTCTATGTCCGTTGTGCATTTTGTAGGTCTTTACTCCATTTGCTAAAGCTATTACTTGGTGTCCCAAACAGATTCCAAACAATGGTAGATTTGCATCAATTATCTCCTTTGCAACAGCTTGTGCATTTTCAAGAGGTTCAGGATCTCCTGGGCCGTTAGACAAGAAATATCCATCAGGTTGAAACGCTTTTAAGTCTTCAAATGAAGCACTGTTTGGATATACTTTGATATAACATCCTCTAGTTGCCAAGTTTCTTAAAATATTCGTTTTAATTCCTAGATCTAAAGCTGCAATTTTGTACGGTGCATTTTCATCACCATAAAAGTAAGGTTCTTTTGTAGAAACAGTAGAAGCCAAATCCAGACCTTCCATATTTGGTACTTTTTGAAGTTTGGCCTTCAATGCTTCAATATCAGTCTCAGTAGAGATCAGAGCGTTCATTGCTCCTTTATCGCGTATGTAGCTTACAACAGCTCTTGTATCAACATCAGTAATAGCAAAAAGATTGTGTTTGGTAAAATAATTTTCTAGTGAACCATTAGAACGAACACGGGAATGGTGAAAACTAAAATTACGGCAGATAAGGCCGGCAATTTTAATTCCATTAGACTCCACTTCATCATCGTTAACACCGTAATTACCTATGTGGGCATTAGTCGTTACCATCAACTGACCAGAATAAGAAGGGTCCGTAAAAATTTCTTGATACCCTGTCATTCCGGTATTGTAACAAACTTCACCAAAAGAAGTACCCTCGACACCGATTGATTTACCTTCAAAAATAGTTCCATCTTCTAAGAGTAAGATGGCTTTTTTTAATTCTTTATAATTCATGTGTATTAAATTTGTTGTTTGCTAATAGAGTGTCATTCAATGAATGCAAGCATAACGCCCACAAAGATAGAAAAACACATCATATATACATAAAGTATATAAAAAAAGGATAAACTATAAATAGTTTATCCTTTAAATTTGATTACAAATACATCATCTTATTCTTCAGTAGATGTAGTTTCATCCGTTGCCGGAGTTTCTTTTACAGCTGCAGAAGATTTTCTACCTCTACGAGTAGATTTTTTCTTCTTAGCACCATTTGGATTGTATATTTCGTTGTAATCAACTAATTCTACCATAGCCATAGGAGCGTTATCTCCCTGACGGTTTCCTAATTTGATGATACGAACATATCCTCCTGGACGATCTGCAACTTTTACAGATACTTCTTTGAATAATTCAGTAACAGCATACTTGTCTCTTAATACGCTAAACGCCAATCTACGATTGTGAGTAGTATCGTTTTTAGACTTTGTAATGATAGGCTCAACAAACTGACGCAAAGCTTTAGCTTTGGCAACCGTAGTGTTGATACGCTTGTGCTCAATAAGTGAACAAGCCATATTCGCTAACATAGACTTTCTATGTGCTGTTTTTCTACCTAAATGATTGAATTTTTTTCCGTGTCTCATGACCTTTGTTTTTAGCTTTCATCTTGCTCAACTGCTTTTCAGGAGCAAAATATGAAAGATTAATCTTTATCTAATTTGTATTTGCTTAAATCCATACCAAAATTCAGTCCTTTTACATGAACAAGTTCATCTAATTCAGTCAAAGACTTCTTACCGAAGTTTCGGAATTTCATTAAGTCGTTTTTATTAAAAGATACTAGATCTCCTAATGTTTCAACTTCTGCAGCTTTCAAACAGTTCAACGCTCTTACAGATAAATCCATATCGATAAGTTTTGTTTTCAACAACTGACGCATGTGCAAAGACTCTTCGTCATATGTTTCTGTTTGTGCAATTTCATCAGCCTCTAAAGTGATACGCTCATCAGAGAATAACATGAAGTGGTGGATTAAAATTTTAGCGGCTTCAGTTAATGCATCTTTAGGGTTGATAGAACCATCAGTAATGATATCGAAAACTAGTTTTTCGTAATCAGTTTTCTGTTCTACACGGTAATTTTCAACAGCATACTTTACATTCTTAATTGGAGTGTAAATAGAATCTGTAAAAATAGTTCCTAAAGGTACATTGTTCTTTTTGTTCTCTTCAGCAGGAACAAACCCTCTACCTTTCTCAATAGTAATTTCCAATTTAAAATCTACACTAGATTCTAGGTTACAAATTACTAATTCAGGGTTCAATACTTGGAACCCTGAAATAAATTTTTGAAGATCACCTGCGGTAATTTGATTCTGTCCAGAAACTGAAATAGAAACTGTTTCTCTATCAGTATCTTTAATTTGTTTCTTAAAGCGTACTTGTTTAAGATTAAGGATAATTTCAGTAACATCTTCCACAACTCCTTCAATAGTTGAGAATTCATGTTCTACACCTTCTTTTCTTAAAGATGTAATTGCAAAACCTTCTAATGAAGAAAGTAAAACTCTTCTCAATGCGTTACCTACTGTTAAACCAAAACCTGGTTCTAAAGGTCTAAATTCAAACCTACCTTCAAAATCAGTAGATTTAATCATTATTACTTTGTCGGGTTTCTGAAAATTTAAAATTGCCATAGTTTAACGGGTGTCAAAAATTATTTAGAGTATAACTCTACTATTAATTGTTCTTTGATGTTTTCAGGAATCTGAATTCTTTCTGGTACAGCAACAAAAGTTCCTTGTTTTGTATCAGCATTCCAAGATAACCACTCATATACATTGCTGTTAGCAGCCAAAGCACTTTCGATAGCCACAAGAGATTTAGATTTTTCTCTCACTGCAACTACGTCACCTGGTTTCAAAGAATAAGAAGGGATGTTCAAAATTTCTCCATTTACAGTTATGTGTCTATGAGAAACCAATTGACGTGCACCTCTACGAGAATTTGCAATTCCTAGACGGAATACAACATTGTCTAAACGAGATTCACACAATTGCAAAAGAACTTCACCAGTAATACCTTTACTACTTGAAGCTTTGTCAAATAAATTACTGAATTGACGCTCAAGAATTCCGTATGAATACTTAGCTTTTTGCTTTTCTTGTAATTGCATAGCGTATTCAGATTTCTTTCCTCTACGTCTATTGTTACCGTGTTGCCCTGGAGGGTAATTTCTTTTTTCGAAAGATTTATCATCTCCGAAAATTGCTTCACCAAACTTACGAGCAATTTTTGTTTTTGGTCCTGTATATCTTGCCATTTCTTATTGTTTTACGAACAGGGATTGTGAATTAAGGCGTTATCCTTCGACAATCTAATTCCCATTCAAATTAAAATTTAATTATACTCTACGTCTTTTAGGAGGACGACATCCGTTATGTGGAATTGGAGTTACATCAATGATTTCTGTAACTTCAATACCGTTGTTATGTAAAGTTCTGATTGCGCTTTCACGACCATTACCAGGTCCTTTTACATAAACTTTCACTTTTCTTAGTCCAGCTTCATGAGCTACTTTAGCACAATCTTCTGCCGCTGTTTGAGCAGCGTATGGAGTGTTCTTTTTAGAACCTCTAAAACCTTGCTTACCAGCAGATGACCAAGAGATTACATCTCCCTTTTTGTTTGTTAAAGAAATAATGATGTTGTTAAATGAAGCCGTGATGTGTGCTTCACCCACAGACTCAACAATAACTTTACGCTTTTTTGAATTTGTTTTAGCCATAATATCAAGTTATTATTTAGTAGCTTTCTTTTTGTTAGCCACAGTTTTTCTTTTACCTTTTCTCGTTCTAGAGTTGTTCTTAGTTCTCTGACCTCTTAATGGAAGTCCAGATCTATGACGAATTCCACGGTAACATCCGATATCCATTAAACGTTTGATGTTTAATTGAGTTTCAGAACGCAATTCACCTTCAATAGTATAGGTTCCTGCTTGTTCACGGATTTTTCCGATTTGCTCATCAGTCCAATCTTGAACTTTGATGCTCTCGTCTACTCCTGCGTTTGCTAAAATTTCTTTAGCTCTTGTACTACCAATTCCAAAAATGTAAGTTAATGCAATAACTCCTCTTTTGTTTTTTGGTATGTCAATTCCTGCTATTCTTGCCATAACTTACCCTTGTCTTTGTTTGAATCTAGGATTCTTTTTGTTGATTACATATAATCTGCCTTTTCTACGCACAATCTTGCACTCGGCACTTCTTTTTTTTATGGATGCTCTTACTTTCATCGTATAACTTTTTAGTATCTATAAGTAATTCGAGCCTTCGATAAATCGTAAGGACTCATTTCTAACTTCACTTTATCTCCTGGAAGCAATTTGATATAATGCATACGCATTTTACCAGAAATATGAGCAGTCACTATATGACCATTCTCTAATTCCACACGAAACATTGCATTAGACAATGCTTCAGTGATTGTTCCGTCTTGTTGTATTGCAGCTTGTTTAGCCATATTACAAAGATGATTTACGTTTGTTTCCTGTCTTCATCAAACCGTCATAGTGACTATTTAACAAATAAGAATTGATTTGTTGAATTGTATCGATAGCTACTCCAACCATAATAATTAGAGAAGTTCCTCCATAAAACAATGCCCAATTTTGTTGTACACCAAACTGAACAGCTATGGCAGGAAGGATTGCTAACAAAGCTAAAAATAATGACCCTGGAAAAGTAATTCTAGATAAGATTGAATCCAATCTTTCACCTGTTTCTTGTCCAGGTCTTACACCTGGAATAAAACCACCACTTCTCTTTAGATCATCTGCCATTTTATTTGTAGGTATAGTGATTGCAGTGTAAAAATAACTAAATACTATAATCAATACCGCAAACAAAATATTGTATCCCAATCCATTCATATCGGCAAAACTAGCACCGATAGCTTGGAAAGAACCTTCAGCTTTTTGAGCTAAGGCACCAGGAATAAACATAATGGCTTGAGCAAAGATAATAGGCATTACTCCGGCTGAATTTAATTTCAACGGTATGTATTGTCTAGTACCTTCCACATCCTTGATATCTCCAACAACAGATCTTCTTGCGTACTGAACTGCAATTCTACGAACAGCAGTTACTAAAAGTACAGATGCAAGGATTACCAAGAACCAAATCACCATTTCTAACAAAATCATCATTGCACCACCAGCACCACCATTTGCAGTCTTAGAAGCCAACTCCTGAGCAAAAGATGAAGGGAAACGAGCTATAATACCAATCATAATTAATAATGATATTCCATTTCCAATACCTTTGTCAGTAATTCTTTCTCCTAACCACATTGCAAATACTGTTCCGGCCGTCAAAAGTACCATAGATGAGAACCAGAAGAATCCAGTACTCAAAAAGCTATCAGTTACGAAAGCAGATTCTGGCAATATAGACGCCATGTTAGTAATGTAAGCAGGTCCTTGCACTAATGTAATTCCGATAGTCAACCAACGTGTAATTTGTGTCGTCTTTTTTCTACCACTTTCTCCATCCTTTTGTAATTTCTGTAAATAAGGAACTGCGATTCCCATTAATTGTACTACAATAGATGCAGAAATGTATGGCATTATCCCAAGCGCCATGATTGATGCTCGAGAGAATGCTCCTCCTGTAAATGCATTTAATAAACCTAACAGTCCACCATCAGTTTGATTTTCTAAAGCAGATAATTGAGTTGGATCAATTCCAGGTAATGGAACTTGAGCCATAAAACGATAAACCGCCATTAAACCAAGTGTCAAAAGAATCTTTTCTCTTAATTCTTTAATATTCCAGATGTTCTGTAAAGTTGCTATAAAATTTTTCATTTACTTTTTTTTCTTATAAAGTTACTGCTGTTCCACCTGCTGCCTCGATTGCTGCTTTAGCAGAAGCTGTAAATTTGTGAGCCGTAATATTTAGTTTTGCCTTTAATTCACCACGACCTAATATTTTTACCAAGTCATTTTTGTGAGCTAGACGAGCGTTTACTAAAGCGTCTAAATCAACTGTTTCATTGATTTTTCCAGCATCTACAAACTCTTGTAATTTATCCAAGTTAATCCCTTGGTACTCTTTACGGTTGATGTTTGTAAAACCAAATTTAGGTACACGTCTTTGCAATGGCATTTGACCTCCTTCGAATCCAATTTTTCTTGAATATCCTGAACGAGACTTAGCTCCTTTATGTCCTCTAGCAGCGGTTCCACCTTTTCCAGATCCTTCACCTCTTGCTATTCTTTTGCCTTTTTTTACAGATCCCTCTGCAGGCTGTAAGTTACTTAAACTCATCTTGTTAATTTTTTTATTTAACTTCTTCTACAGAAATTAAGTGATTAACTTTTTTTACCATACCAAGAATCGGCGCAGTAGCTTCGTGTTCTACAACTTGATTCATCTTACGTAATCCCAATGCAACTAAAGTCTTCTTTTGAGATCCTTCACGTCTGATTTGGCTTTTTACTTGTGTTATCTTAATTTTTCCCATCGTACTTCGATTTAACCGTTAAAAACTTTATCTAAAGAAATACCTCTTTGCTTAGCAACAGTGTGCGCACTACGCAATTGTAATAAAGCATCAAATGTTGCTTTTACTACGTTGTGAGCATTTGAAGATCCTTGAGATTTTGAAAGTACATCGTGTACACCTACTGAATCCAATACGGCACGAACAGCTCCACCGGCGATAACTCCAGTACCATTTGATGCAGGCTTCAAGAATACTCTCGCTCCACCAAATTTACCTTTTTGTTCGTGAGGTAATGTTCCGTTAATAACAGGAATTCTAACTAAGTTTTTCTTAGCGTCTTCAATTGCCTTAGCAATAGCAGAAGCAACATCCTTAGACTTCCCTAATCCGTGTCCTACTACTCCGTTTCCATCTCCTACAACAACGATTGCAGAGAATCCAAAAGCACGACCACCTTTTGTAACTTTAGTAACTCTGTTCACACCTACTAGGTGATCAACTAGTTCTAAACCACTAGGCTTCACTCTTTCTACGTTTTTATATTTTTGATACATACTATAATTTCTTAAAATTTTAAACCAGCTTCTCTGGCTGCTTCAGCTAATGCCTTCACACGACCGTGATACAAAAATCCATTTCTATCAAAAGAAACAGTTTCAACTTTTGCTGCAATAGCTTTTTCTGCGATAGATTTACCTACAGCTGAAGCTACTTCAGTTTTTGACCCTTTTGCGTCAACTCCTTTATCTCTAGAAGATACAGAAACTAAAGTCGTTCCAGTTGTATCATCTACTAATTGAGCGTAAATTTCTTTATTACTTCTGAAAACAGAAAGTCTTGGTCTTGCTGGTGTACCAGAAACGACTTTACGAATTCTAGATTTAATTCTTGCTCTTCTTTCAAGCTTTGATAATGCCATAACTTATATATTATGCAGATTTACCTGCTTTTCTTCTTAATATTTCACCTACAAACTTAACCCCTTTACCTTTGTATGGTTCAGGCTTTCTAAATCCACGAATTTTTGCAGCAACTTGTCCAACCAATTGCTTGTCAAATGACGTCAACTTAACGATTGGGTTTTTACCTTTTTCAGATATTGTTTCTACTTTAATTTCTGGAGCGATATTCATCACGATATTGTGTGAAAATCCTAAAGCTAAGTCTAACTTCTGTCCTTGGTTAGAAGCTCTGTATCCTACACCTACTAATTCTAATTCCTTAGTAAATCCTTTAGATACACCTTCCACCATATTACTCAACAAAGATCTGTACAGTCCGTGTTGTGCTCTATCCGTTTTTGATTCAGAAGCACGTTCTAAAACCAAAGAACCTTCTTCTTGTTTAACAGTAATGTTACCTGTAATAACTTGAGATATTTCACCTAATTTACCTTTAACAGTAACTAAGTTATCTACGATAGTAACAGTTACACCTTCTGCAATTGCTATTGGGCTTTTTCCTATTCTTGACATAATACTATCTCTTTATTAATAAACGTAACATAAAACTTCTCCTCCAACATTCTCTTGACGTGCTTTTTTG
>JBMZVD010000026.1:0-26088 GCA_049625305.1 Flavicella sp. | reverse complement strand
AACAAATTAAGTTCGCTTCCATTTTTAAAAGTATAAATAGGACTGTCATTCCAAAATGGCTTTAAAATCTCTAAAGAATTTACTATACTTTGAATAACTTTATAAGCCCCTTCTTTATTTTCTAAGTACGTATTGGCTTCATTATATTTTATGTATGCATTATTTAAAGTATTTTGTTTCCTCTTTTCATTGACACTTTTGAACTGACTTTTAGTAATCTCAACTAGGTTCCAATAAAAGTTATCATCTTCGTAACGTTTGCTAACCCGATACCCTTCAAAAAAAACATCACTTTTAGTTTTTACAGTATTCATGTAAAAATCACTAGTCTCATTTTCAACATCAAATTGATAACGCAATGATGACGAAGATACAGAAGTTTCTATTTGTTCAGCCATATCAGATAATGCTTGCTTCTCAGCTTCTTTGATATAGAGATCAGGAAAACCATTTTTAGGAGCCTTACCCAAACCATAATAACTATGGTCGCTTTGAGGTTTTTGCTTTACCCAATCTGGAAGTGATTCAAATTGTCTATTTGCTTTCTTTGCGCTTCCACAACTCAAAACAATCATTGATAAAATGAAATATATAAAGTTATTCGGCATCGTAATTAATTATTTTTAGATTGATGTCATACCCTATCTTATTTAATGTTGTAAAGAACAAATCTGAAGTAGTCTTTAATTGCTTTCGACTAGAAAATAAGTTTCTCAAATTTCTTTTAGCACTGTAAGAGGATGCATATACTTTGTCAGACTCATGCTTTTTTGAAAAATACTTCCAGTAACCAGGAATTAGAACCTTACTATTTCCATTGTAGTATGCATAATTAACGGCATCTTCTGCCCTTTCTTTAGCGTTATGTTGAACTATATTCTCTCCAGTTATTGTAGAATAAAGATTGAACGAAACCTGACTACTTACGCTTTTAGATTGATTGTATATTTTGTACGTTTCTTTAATATATATAGTTCTCTCTTTCGTCTTTCCTGCTTCGTCTTTATATTTTTCCTTGGAAGACTTATAGGCCTTTCCTTGCTTAGTCTTAAGACGGCTGGTATAATTACTCATATAATCTATATCCATAACTACCAATGCTTTGGCTCCCTTAGACTTAGCGGCTATCAATTGACTGTTTAAGGAACTGTAAGGTTTGGGGGTAAATCCTATATATGAATAAAAAGGAGAAGAAATAGCCTGCAATTTACTTAACAAATAATTACGATATTTGGAATCATAACGCCTATTAGATGATTTAGAAGGATTGATCCCTACTGCAATTTTAATCATTGCTTTATCGAGAGATTCCTTTTTAAGTTCATAAGTATCTTTATAACTGGCCTTTCTTAAGATTTCTTCAAATTTGTAATAAGCCTTTCTATTAGCATTTTGCTCTAACAAATTGATCCCATCCAAATAGAGAGGTTCACATTCTGCTACCGTAAGTTGTTTGTTCGAATCTTTAAATTGTGGGTCAAAAGAAAGAATTTCATTGAATATTACTTTTGCATTTGAGTAATTTTGTGCTTGATTTTCCTGAACACCATTGTAGTACAATTGATTCAAATAAATGTCCTTTGATTCGTTATAATAAAGGGCAGCATTTTGTGGTTCATGTAACGTTATTGAAAATGAACTAGCTTGGCTTATTTTTTTTTGAGCCGTACCATAAAGATATACAGCCGACTTATAATCTTTACTTTTGAAACTATTTTCAAACTTTGAAAATAGTTGATCTAAAACAATTTGACTGTTTTTTTTGTAGCCAATAATAGATGTAACATTGTCTGGTTTTTTTAATAGAGATTTGTAGTAATAATTAGCAGCTTGCTCAAAAGCTCCATTTTTTTCAAACTCATTAGCAATTTTCCTGTATTTAGCAGATTTGCAAGAAAACAAAAAAACTGCAGCTATAAAGATTAGTAGTGCTTTTCTCATGATTTAGAAAACTAAAAAAGTCAAAACTACACCTAGATACAATGTGTAGCTTTGACTTTAAATTACAATAAAATTACTTGTTCTTTTTCAATGCTTCTTCAAAATTCTTCTTGAACTTTTCGTAATTGTAATCAATCTTTAAAACTTCATCTTGAGAAATTTTAGCACTCAATGGATTTAACAAATCATCCACACTTATTTCATATGACAAATAAGACCTAAATGTCCCTTTTTTGGTACGTGTTAGTTTTTCACAAGCAGTACTATAATTGCTTAACTTTTGATCAATGACCTCTCTTGTCAACTCTTCAAAACGTTTTGAAATATTTTCTCCGTTTTGAGTTTCAGTTGAGTTTTGGTAGTTATCTACTACAGACTGAACTGTTGTTTGGATTTTACTTGCTAATTCTTGAAGTGCATTGTTTTTAGCTTTCTTTTTAGCCAAAGTCATGTCTTGACTCTCACCCATTGAATTAGCTCTTACATATTTAGAATCTGAGCGGTATTTATCACCTGAGCATGGGATGATTACTTCTACCTCATCAGCAGAAGTATCGACAACATTTTTTGAAGATTTACAAGAATGTAACGAAAACACAAAAGCTAACGCTACAACAGAGTACATAATTTTTTTCATTTTAATTCTATTTTAGATTTACATCTGACATTTCCAACAATGATGCCAAACTTGAATAAAATTAAAGAAAAAAAAACTCTCTTGCCAAAAAACACAATTAAATAAAATAAAAAAAGCAGCCTCTCGACTGCCTTTTTCATGTAAGTTAAAATAATAAAACGTAGGGGGTAGGAATTATTATACCATAAATATAGATAAATGATGAATTTCGAGACCTAACCTTTGTGGGTAGTATTTAAAAAAAAATGCATATTTGAGACATATATTCCCCCCATTGAACAATAAACCCTTTTTTTTTACGATCTCTAAAACAAGAACTATTATTGCTTTAAGAGAATTGATATATCTTCTCTTTTATTAATATCCAATTTCTGGTAAATATTTCTTGTGTGAAACTTCACAGTATGAACTGTAATCGACAACAGCATACTTATGTTTCTGTTTGACTGACCTCTTACGATATGGCGAAAAACTTCTAATTCCCTATTTGTTAATTCATAAGTCTTTGCCAAGTTTTCTATCTCAAAATTAATCTTTGAAGACAGAGGTAAGTCTTTATTTAAGGAATTACCTTTTACCCCCTCTCTAAATTGAGATAGGGCTTCAACATAGCTCTTTATGGATGATTGGTAGGAAATATTTTCAATATTCATTTGTTTCACTCGAAAAGAAATGGCGTAAGTCAAAATCAAATTCTCCACTAGTGAACCAGCTTTCATAAAATTAATAGATATATCAAACAAATGAATTCCAAAATCTAAAGGCACCATGTATAGTACGGCGGAAATAAACAGTAAAGAATACCCAAAGAAAAATAATTTTGCATATGTTGAATCCTTAAACATACGAATAGGGAAAGAAAAATAATACCCTACGATTAACAAAGTAAGAACATCCCCAATTTTAAAAAATAAAAAATTATTTGTAATTATAAAAACTGTATAAAACAAACATTCAATTAGGGTCAGGACTAAAAGTGTTTTCAAATTATTTTTGGTGAAAACATTCAAAAACTTCAAAGCCATCAAACCACTAAAAGGAACAATTAATAAATGTGTAAAAACCTCTCCGTAGAAATGGAACCATCTAGGAAAAAAATAATATGCATATCCGTCGTAGTAGGATATAACAACATTTGCAACTGTCGCAAGAAAACAGTAAAACAAATGAGTTATGTCTTTAGTTGATATGTAAAAAAACAAATTAAGAATCAATACCATCAACAAAAATCCGTAATACCAACTTCCTTTAATAAATTCTATTTGTTTACCGCGATAATACTTTTCAATTCTTTCAACCGTCAAAGGAAAGTTAACTTGCTTGCAAAAATTAACTTTGATAAAAAACAGATTGGATTCGGAAACTTTAATAGGCACAGCAATGGAAGAGAGCCCTACTGAATTTTCTTTACTTCCTAATAAACAAAATTGATCATAAATCTCAAACTGACATATAGAAGGTTCTTGAACATTAAACATGAGTCTTTGAGGGTGTCTTTCCTCTTTTAATTGCACACGAAACCAAAATTCTCCGTTTTTACCAACAAATTTGTTGTTAGAGAGAGGTTCCATATGAACTTGATGCAGCTTTTCTAAATTGTACGAATTATCTCTTACATAATGTATGGTTTTAACCAAAGAAGTATTAGTCTCCGTATATGCGGTAGTGGTATCTGTACTATCAGAACAACTACTCAATAAAAAACTAATAAATAATAGTAGCAAAAAACGATTCACAATTCAAAGATTATACACCTGAAAACATCAATTAAAATTATTACTAATTTAGTTAAAAAATAATAAACATTTGTAAAAAAATTAATTAAACAAAAAAAATACTAATACTAATATAATTAGTATCCTTGTACTATGTTTAAAAAAATTATCATACTTCTACTGATGTCCCTTTTGTCTTTCAATCTATTTTCACAAATAGAAAATAAAATTGTACAATTAAAAGGACAAATTATAGACGGGTCGAACACTGAAACTTTACTAGGAGCTCATATATTAAATTTAAATGCTGTCAGGGGTACCACTAGTGATTTAGATGGTAAATTTGTAATTCCCACAAGTGTTAATGATACTATCATGATTTCTTATGTCGGGTATCAATCTATCAAACTCAAAATAACAAATGACCTTCTTAAAGGAAATGAACTATCAATAACACTTCATGAGAAATCAAAACAGATACAAGAAGTAACTGTAAAGAGCCATAATTTAATAGGGGTACTTGAAGTCGATATCAAACAAGTTCCAAAAGACAACTTTACAAGGATTCACATCAACGGGTTACCACAGACCTATGAGATAGGTAAACCAAAACAAAAAAACCTGTCTTCAGTTGCTGCTGCTTTAGTTAACCCGGTAGACTTTCTTTACAATATGTTTGGAAAGAAACCTAGATCCTTAAAAAAACTTAAAAAACTTAAAACTGAGGACGAATTAAGAAATATTTTGAATCAAAAATTCGACAGAGAAGTGATGCTTGAATATTTAGAAATGAATGACAATCAATTACAAGAACTTTTAAATGACTGTAATTATTCTGAATACTTTATCAAAACAGCTAGTGATCTTCAAATCGTTGAGGCGATTTTAGATTGTCATGAAAACTATAAGGCCCTTAAAGAAAGTAGCTTAGAACGCAACTGATGAAAATAAAAAAGCTGGAACAAATGTCCAGCTTTTTTATTTTATATGAATGAAGAAAAATTAACTAAAACTTTGATTGATCATCGTGCTCAACCTACGCTTGTAATCTTCCTCCAACCATTGTATGTAATTTTTAGTACTTTTGATAATACAATAAGAATATTTTTTGATTCGGTCAGAAATATCATCTTGAAGTAGTCGAGATAAAATACGTGCATCAAAAACATCTTCACTATTTTCTACACACATTCTACAATGTTGTTCAATAGATTTATCCAAAACAATTTTAGACTTTAAGTTCATCTTTATCGCTTTGTCATATTCAGCTTTTACATCAAAAGTTATATCCTTTGAGTTAGGGAATTCAGCGAGAACTTCGGGTGGCAAACTGTAAGAGAAGTTCCTTTCAATATCTTCATCACTGATAAGATTTTCAAGATAATAAAGTGGTGAATTAAATATTTTTTGCCAATTCATCGGTGTACCCCACAAACCAAATCTAGCTGTATTGTTTCCTAAATCTAGCACCGTAAATTCAGTTTTATCATTAAAAACACGAGATCCTCTTCCTATCATTTGATAAAATAAAGTAATGGACTTGGTAGCTCTGTTTAAAATAATCGTCTCTACAGATGGTTCATCAAAACCAGTTGTTAAAATCCCTACAGAAGTCAAAATAGCGTTTGGAGTTTCTTTGAACCATTTTAGTATGTCTGCACGTTCTTGTTTGGAATTGGTATTGTCTAAATGTCGAATGTCATATCCTTCAGCTTTGAATGTTTCGTATACATGCAATGAAGTATTAATACCATTGTTAAAAATCAATGTTTTTTTGCCGAGAGATTTCTCTTCGTATGCATATAAAAGTTTCTCCTGCATAAGATTGTTTGAATACAACTCTTCAGATGATTTTACAGTATAATCCCCATTGATTCCTACTTTTAATGTTCCCAAAGCAACATCATAGGTATAGGTTGTTGCTTTTGCAAGAAAACCTCTCTCTACTAATGAAAGTACCGGTTCTCCAACAAGTAATTCGTTGTAGATATCGTTCATTGGCAACTTCATATTCGAACTCAAAGGAGTAGCCGTTACACCTAAAATAAAGCAATTATCGAAGTACTTGAATAATTTACGAAATGAATTGTAGTGAGCTTCATCTATTATGACCATACCAATCTGATCCAACTCTAGCTTCTCTTCGTTCAAACGATTTTTTAGTGTTTCAACCATAGCAACAAAACACATATACTCATCTTGATCGTACAGTTCTTTAACATTGCTATTGATAATCTTGTTGTTTACTTGAAACTCTGATAGCATTTTTGAAGTCTGATTACACAATTCAATACGGTGTGTTAAAATCAATACTTTTTTATTAGTTTGGGCAATGTAACGTCTAGCTATCTCTGAAAAAATAACTGTTTTACCTCCACCTGTAGGAAGTTGAAATACCAATTTATAATTTTCTGGATTATTATCGATACGCTCAAATATTTCACGCAGCGCTTTCTCCTGGTAATCATACAACTCTTTTGTTGGATTCGAAGATGTTGGGGTAGTAATTAATTTATCTATCACGATTTATCTGTATTTGTAAACCTTGCAAAAATAGAAACTTTAAAAGGTTTGACGAAATCCTGTGCCACTTTTTATTTACGAAGTTATAAACAAACCACAAACAAAAAAAGCCACTTTCAATAATTGAAAGTGGCTTTGAGTAATTTAAAAAGTGTAATTATTTTACTTCTTCGAAGTCTACATCTTCAACAGCATCTTCAGTTGAAGACGATGCTTCAGCTTGTTGTGCTCCTGCATCTGCTCCTTGTGCTTGTTGAGCAGCTGCTTGGAATTCAGCAGCAGCACCTTGTAGTGCAGTATTCAATGCTTCAATAGCAGCATCAATAGCAGCAATATCTTTAGCCTCATGTGCTTTTTTCAACTCAGCCAAAGCTGCGTCAATCGGTGCTTTTTTATCTTCTGGAAGTTTTCCTTCTACTTCTTTCAATTGCGTTTCCGTTTGGAAAATCATTTGATCAGCAGTGTTCAACTTTTCAGCCGTTTCTTTTGCAGCTTTGTCTGCCTCAGCATTCATTTCTGCGTCTTTTTTCATTTTTTCAATTTCTTCTTCTGACAATCCTGAAGAAGCTTCAATCTTAATTTCTTGAGATTTGTTTGTCGCTTTGTCTATAGCTGATACTTTGATAATTCCATTGGCATCGATATCAAAAGTAACTTCAATTTGAGGTGTTCCTCTTTGTGCTGGTGGAATATCTGTCAATTGGAAACGTCCAATAGTTTTGTTGTCAGCAGCCATAGCACGTTCTCCTTGCAATACGTGAATATCAACAGAAGGTTGGTTGTCAACAGCTGTTGAAAATACTTGAGATTTCTTTGTTGGAATTGTAGTATTCGCTTCAATTAACTTTGTGAATACATTCCCCATAGTTTCAATTCCTAAAGACAAAGGTGTTACGTCCAATAACAATACATCCTTTACATCTCCAGCCAAAACACCCCCTTGAATTGCTGCTCCAATAGCAACTACCTCATCTGGATTTACTCCTTTGTTAGGCTCTTTTCCAAAGAATTCTTTTACTTTTTCTTGAATTACTGGGATACGAGTAGAACCTCCTACTAAAATCACCTCATCAATTTCTGAAGTTGACAAATCTGCGTCTTTCAATGCTTGTTTCACTGGCTCCATAGAACGTGTAACTAATGAAGCAGCCAATTGCTCGAATTTAGCACGTGTCAATGTTTTTACCAAGTGCTTTGGCCCTGAAGCAGTTGCTGTAACATATGGTAAATTAATTTCTGTCTGTGATGAAGATGACAATTCTACTTTCGCTTTCTCTGCAGCTTCTTTCAAACGTTGCAAAGCCATAGGATCTAAACGTAAGTCTACTTGCTCATCATTGTTAAATTCATCAGCCAACCAGTCGATGATTACTTCATCAAAATCATCTCCTCCCAAGTGTGTATCTCCATTGGTAGACAATACTTCAAAAACTCCTTCACCAATTTCTAGGATAGAAATATCGAAAGTACCACCTCCTAAATCGTAAACTGCGATTTTTTGATCTGTACCTTTTTTGTCTATACCATATGCCAATGCAGCAGCTGTTGGCTCGTTGATAATACGTTGTACTTTCAAACCTGCAATCTCCCCAGCTTCTTTAGTAGCTTGACGTTGTGCATCGTTAAAGTATGCAGGAACAGTAATTACAGCCTCAGAAACATCTTGTCCTAGGTAATCTTCTGCTGTTTTTTTCATTTTCTGAAGTGTCATTGCTGAAACTTCTTGTGGTGTATACAAACGACCATCTATGTCTACTCTTGGAGTATCATTGTCTCCTTTTACAACTTTGTAAGGTACTCTACTTACTTCGCTTTCACACTCGGTAAACTTATTACCCATGAAACGCTTTACAGACGCAATTGTCTTTGTAGGGTTTGTTACTGCTTGTCTTTTTGCAGGATCTCCAACCTTACGCTCTCCACCTTCTACAAATGCAACGATAGATGGTGTTGTACGCTTTCCTTCTGCGTTAGGAATCACTACTGGCTCATTTCCTTCCATTACAGAAACACATGAATTTGTAGTACCTAAATCTATTCCAATAATCTTACTCATAATTATATATTTAAATTTTATTTTAATGTTTACGTTTACTATTAGTCAATCTTTGTGCCAATTGTAAAATGTTCTAAATTGACAGATTTAAATGTCAAAATCAGAAATTCAGCTGACAGCTTGTCAGAAATAATAAAGAAAAAAAGTTAGAATGACGTGTAGTATGTCAAATTTCAATTGTGAGCAACTTGTAAAAGTAGCCTTTCAACAAACACAAAAAAAACAAAGCGGAAGAATCTTGCTTGCTGTATTACTATTTGCAACAATGTGTTTTAGTAAAGTTTTTGGATTTCATAAAAGATTTTAGAAAAAATAAAACTATTTTTATTTCAATAAAAAGTGAAAACTATCGCGTAAATACCAAATCAGTTTCTGTTGATAACTGTTGATCAAACACATACCCACCAGTATCAAATCCTTTGAGTCCTTCAATAGTCTCGATATTATGATCCACTATGTAGCGTACCATCATACCTCGTGCTTTTTTGGCATAAAAACTAACAATCTTTAGTTTCCCGTTTTTATAATCTTTAAAGTGAGGAGTTATTACAGGCGCATTAAGAGCTTTAGGTTGTATCACTTTGAAATATTCAGTGCTGGCTAAATTCACCAAAAACTCTCCTTCTTGCATTTCTGAGTTGAGCTTATCAGTAATCTTTGACCCCCAAAATTGGTATAAATTTTTGTAGGTATTGATGGATATTTTAGTTCCCATCTCCAAACGATATGGTTGGATCAAGTCCAAAGGACGCAACATACCGTAAAGACCGGATAGTATTCTAAGTTTAGATGCCAAAACAGCTAACTTATCTTCAGACAATGAATAGGCATCCAACCCTACGTACACATCTCCTTTAAATGCAAAAACAGCTTGTCTTGCGTTTTGAGACGTAAAGGGTAATTGCCATTCTTGATTGCGTTGCCAATTCAAATCTCCCAATTTTGAAGATATAGACATCAAGTCAGACAAATCTGCAGGAGATTTTTCCTTTAACACTGTATTTATTAATGCAGCATCTTCTAAAAAAATCCCATCTTGATTGCTTTCTGTTGGCAATTTACTTTCAAAGTCTAGTGATTTTGCAGGTGATATGACAATTTTCATAAGGTTCTTATTTAGGCATTATCTTCTTTGGTATTGATCGTATAGTTACGCCATTTTCCAAGAGCATTTCGAATATCTTCAGGGATTTCAGAGTCAAAGCGCATCATTTCATTCGTCTCCGGATGAACAAATCCTAAGGTTTTGGCGTGTAAAGCTTGGCGAGGCAATGCTTTAAAACAGTTTTCTACGAATTGTTTGTACTTTGTAAAAGTAGTCCCTTTTAAAATGGCATCTCCACCATAGCGTGCGTCGTTAAATAGCGTATGTCCAATGTATTTAAAATGCGCACGTATTTGATGTGTTCTTCCTGTCTCTAAACGACACTCCACTAATGTAACATAATTGAAACGTTCAATTACCTTGTAATGAGTTACCGCTGGCTTTCCAAAATCTCCGTCAGGAAACACTGACATTTGCAATCGATTTTTAAGGCTTCTTCCAATATGTCCTTCAATAGTACCCTCATTATCTGTAACATTCCCCCAAACTAACGCGTAGTATACGCGTTCTGTTGTTTTTTCAAAAAACTGTTTGGCAAGATGTGTCATGGCCTTTTCAGTTTTTGCAACAACTAGCAAACCACTTGTATCTTTATCGATTCGATGGACCAATCCTGGACGTTCGTTGCTATTGGTCGGTAAATTTTCTATGTGGTAAATAAGTCCATTTACTAGTGTACCCGTATAATTTCCATGACCAGGATGAACAACCATACCTGGTGATTTGTTAACAACCATGAGTACCTCATCTTCATAGACTATATCCAAGGGAATGTCTTCAGGAACCAATAAATTCTCGTTTGGTGGATACGATAAAACAACACGTATTACATCCTTAGCTTTCACTTTATAGCTAGATTTAACAGGAATATCATTGGCGAGAATATGTCCAGACTTTGCTGCTTCTTGAATTTTGTTTCGCGTAGCGTTCTCAATAAAGTTCATCAAAAATTTATCTACACGCAAGGGTATTTGACCATCACTTGCAACGAACCTATAGTGTTCGTACATGTCATCTTCTAAAACTTCGTTTTCTTCTTTCATACTTACATTTCTTCTCCGTCACCAACCGTAATATCAATTGTAGATTTTTTTGGCAACTCATCTCCTGCTTCTAAATTTTTACTATTGTGTTTTAAAAACCTCACAACATCTTTACCCTTATCTAAAACAGTGTCTATACTTCCAATTTCAAAGCCCAAAGACTTCAATTGAGCAATGACTTCTGTTTTTGGCTTTCCTTCAAAATCAAAAATGGCTACATTACCATATTTAGATGCGTTCATTGTAAGGTATATTTTTCTATTTTGCTTTACAAACAGATGTTTTTGAGGCGACTGTGCTTTGACTGTGTTTTTAGGATAATTTGGATCGTATGTAGAAGCGTCGATAACCTCAAATCTCAAATCTAAGGAAGATAATTTCTCATCTACTTCGTCGATACTGAGTCTTGACAAATCAGGAACTTCAATTTTTTGATCGTGATTTGTAGTGCTTTCCAACCAAGAAGAAAGTCCAAAAAACAAACCAACACATAGCAGTATCATAAACAGCAATTGCATTCCAAATTGTTTGCTAAAAAGATATTTGATAAAAATCATCGTTGTAAAGTTTCCACAAAGATATAAAACGAATGGCAGAGCTATTGAATTAATTTTATATTTTTGAGGGTCAAATAGAAACTTTCTTATGAAAAAAATCATTGCTGTTATCATGGGGGGGTACTCATCTGAAGTAGCCATTTCTCTCAAAAGTGGAAACGTTGTTTTCCAACATATTGATTGCGAAAAGTACAGCCCATATAAAGTACACATTCTCGAGAATAAATGGGTCGTTTTGGACACAGAAGAGAATGAATATCCTATTGACAAAAATGATTTTTCTACCAATATATTAGGGAGAAAAATAAATTTTGACTTCATCTTTAATGTAATTCATGGTACGCCTGGAGAAGACGGTACCCTACTCGCCTATTTTGACTTGTTGAACATACCATACAGTTCCGCTCCTTTTTACCAAATGGCATTGACTTTTAATAAACGAGACTGCCTGAGTGTTGCTAAAAATTTTGGTATGCAAACAGCAACCTCAGTATATTTGAACAAAGGAGATAATTACAAGGAAAGTGAAATCATTGACAAGGTTGGGCTGCCTTGTTTTGTGAAACCTAACAAAGCTGGTTCTTCTTTTGGTATCTCCAAAGTACACAAAGTTGAAGATTTTGAGACGGCATTAGCAACTGCATTTAAAGAAGACAATGAAATACTAATTGAGTCCTTTTTGGCTGGAAAAGAAGTGTCGGTAGGTGTCATTCAATACCAAGAAAAAATTGTCGTACTTCCTATCACTGAAATCGTTTCTGAAAATGACTTTTTTGATTATGAGGCCAAATACGAAGGGAAGTCGGAAGAAATTACACCGGCAAGAATTTCTGACATTCAAAAAGAAAACGTTGAAAAAGCGGCGAAACATTTGTATAAATCCCTTCAAATGTCAGGGTTTTCACGATCAGAATTTATATTTGTAGGAGATACTCCTTACTTTTTAGAAATGAATACCGTACCTGGAATGACCGAACATAGCTTGCTACCTCAACAGGCAGCTATCGCTGGTATTCCCTTAAAAGAACTGTTGACAGATACGATTGAACGCTAAAAAATTGTAAGTCTTAATACCTTGTATCAAGACTGAAGTGTCACTTTGTGTTCTAAATTCTTAAAATCGTATAGGTTGTGATCTAATAAATGAGATGGATAGACGTTTTGTAGAGCATTCATCATCACGGAACTTCGATCAGGGAAATCTTTCTCCCAGTCTGCAATCATTTCTTTTACTTTTTTCCGCTGTAAGTTTTCTTGAGAACCACATAAGTTACAAGGAATAATAGGAAATTGTCTATGAGCTGCGTATAGCTCAATATCGGCTTCTTTACAAAAAGCTAGAGGGCGTAATACTACAAGATCACCAGCATCATTGAGAAACTTTGGTGGCATGGTTTCTGTCTTTCCTGCAAAAAAGAAATTGAGAAAAAAGGTTTCTAAAATATCGTTTCTATGATGTCCTAAGGCCAACTTATTACAGCCCAAATCCTTGGCAGCTTCATACAAAGTACCACGACGTAATCGAGAACACAAGCTACAGGTAGTTTTACCCTCAGGAGTTTTGTCCATCACTACTTTGTAGGTGTTTTTTTCGATGATTTTAAATGGAACCTGAATACTTTCTAAATAGTTTGGCAATACATGCTCTGGAAATCCGGGTTGTTTTTGGTCTAAATTGACGGCAATAATTTCAAAAGAAATTGGCGCTACCTTTTGAAAATGAAGTAACATGTCCAACATAGCATAACTGTCTTTACCTCCCGACAGACAAACCATGATCTTATCTCCTTCTTCTAGCATTGTAAACTGCTGAATTGCCTCCCCTGTCGCACGTTGTAAACGTTTTGTAACCTTTGCTATTTTTTCCATGAGTGCAAAAATACTATTTCCCAACGAAGTAATAAAATGATGTCGCTAATTAACAATTTTCTTAAAAAAAGCTATTCAATGTAAAAGCTTTGGTTAGAAGCCTATTGCAAATCAGCTAAATTGTACTGGGAAACAAAGTCCCACACTAATCTACCGGTTGAAGCACCATTGTAATTTATATCAAACCATACATGTCCTCCGCCAATTACTTTATAGTGCACTACACTACTGCCATTGTCTCCTCCTGTATACAAATACTGTTCAATAATAGTTCCATTGTCATTAAAACTAGCAGAACTTGATGTAGTTGTGCTATTTACACCCTTCCAATAGTTCAAAGCATCAGCGACAGAACTGTAATCTGTACTTCCATTGTAGGGCAGAACGCCGTCATTTGTGCCATGGATATTTATCAAAGGGGTCGCATGAGAGGGTTCACAAGTTCTTGAAGTATCTAAGACAACTCCTGACACAGAACCAAAGGCCGCTATTAGATTGCTTTTATAACAGGCTAAGGCATAGGCTAACATACCTCCATTTGAATAACCACAAGCATAAACTCTATTGGCATCTATTTGATAAGTGTCAGAGATGCTTTCCAACATGGCCTCAAAAAAGCCTAAATCATCAGCAGCACTTTTATTATCACCTCCTGGTAAAGCTGCATTCCAATGTGAACTCCCACTCAACAAAGATCCTTGTGGATATACGAGTACGAAATTTTCTGAATCTGCCAACGCTCTCATATCTGCGTACTGCATGTAACTACTATCAGAATCTCCAAAACCGTGAAAATTAAACAAAATAGGCAATGCTTCATTTCCATCATAGGATGTGGGTACATACACTATGTAAGAACGTGTCATGCCATCATGAGCTAAAGTCCTTTCTAGAAGTCCTGTCTCAACGGAGATACTATTTCCATTATTGTTATTAGTATCGTCCGTATTGTTATTGTAAGATTCATTTTCGTCATTTCCACATGAAAAAAGCAAAAAAGAAAGCAGCATTAAATAAGAAAAGTATTGTCTGAACATGGCAAGAAAGTTTTAGCTGTATTAATCTTCTATAATTTACGCAAAAACCGCTCACAAAACAATTTTCTAACTTGTACCCTTTTCTAAACTCATTTCGGATAATCTAGCACAAACAGTTGCTGCTACTAATTTTTGGCGATACATTTCATGAGCTGCATGATGAATTATCTGATACGAAATCGCTAAATATTTAAAAAAAGTAGCTTTAGAAATAAAAGCATCCAAAGCTCCATAATATAAAAAAAATCTAGTATCTGGCTTGTTTTGTTCATATCGCAGCCGAGAACTTGACACACAAACTAAATTCTGTACAACAGTACAACGGAGTGCAAATTTCCAAGCAATCACACCGCCAACACTAAAAGCAAGAACCGATACAGGTTTTTTTTCTAGTTCTAATAATTTTGTCACCGCTATTTCAATTCCACCATCTACAAAAAAACGATGTCTTTCTTCTTGCGATGCTACTTGCTTGGTAATACCCGCTAATTCGCAAACATCATACAACACTAAGTCGAAGTCTTTTTGTAATTGTAGCGCATAGTGTCTAACCCATCTAGCATCTGTAAAACCCCACAGGTCTGAAAGTAGTAACAAGCGGTTTTTCATTCGTTGCATTTAGCATTTGAATAGAAATATTTGAATTCCTATTGTTGTTGAAGTACTCCTTTTAATTCTTCAGGCTTTTGAGTACCTATCAAGTATTTTTTTCCATTTTTAAGAACTATTCGAAGTCCCATACTCCCTTTTATATTGAAGACAGTTCCATATTTTGTCCAGAAGCGAATACCCCAACCTCCGATAAAACCGTAATCTAAAACCTCCATTTCTTCTATGTCTTCAAATAAAAATTCTTTTTTGACAAAGGGAAAAAAATAAAGACGTATTCCTTTTTGATCGATGTTGGTTTCGAGACGCATCAAATAAACTAGGAGCAACAAACCAACACTCATACACATAGAAAAGGCAATTTCATCAAATAAAGATTTGTATGTTATTTCTGATATCACCTTACTTTGTTCGTAAACTCCGTAAAAAGGTATAGAGGCTACAAAAAATAGCAAAATCCACAACCAAAGTTGGTTGAATTTTTGAGTTTCTTTAAAAGTCTTGACCATAGCGTTCAACGATTTGTAAAAATACAAACAAGTTACTAATTCATTTGATATTTTCGCATGCTACCAAACAAAAACTGCAATCCAAAACCTGCACACCTAAAATTTTTATTGATTATAACGTCCGTAAACAATAACAAACCATTGTTGTATGTTATGATTCAATTTAGCTATTCAACAATCCAATAATACGTTTCAATGCTATTTTAGCTTCTTTCATTACTGGTAATAAAGGCCATATGTGTGGCATCTGATCCCCTTCAAACACCTCTACTACAATACCATCTTTTCTCATTTTTTCAATAGTGAGTAATTGATCAGGGTATGTAATATCATGACTAGCAATAAAAAATGTCGTTTTTGGAAAGCCTTTAAAACTACCGTACAAGGGAGACACCTCAGCAGCTGTCAACAAGTAATTTTTGGCATACATCTTCTTGGCACTCAATACTCCTTCATAGGATAGCATTGGGTCTTTGGGGTCTATTTTAGAAATCTCAGGATTGCTTAGACTCGCATCCATAACAGGTGAAATTAAAAGCAGTTCTTTGGGTAGTGATATACCCTTCAATAGGAGACGTTGTGTTAGATTTGTAATCAAAGTACCTCCAGCAGAGTCCCCCATCAAAGTGATTTTATGTGCAGGAAATTTTTCGAGCGCTGCTGCATACACTGCATCAATACTTTGACTGATCTCTGATACACCGTACTCTGGAGCTTTGGGATAGTTACACATCCAAATTGTGGTAGTAGTTTTTTGTGCTATTGTCTGTAATGAATCCCAATGGTGTTTTCCTGGTCCAGAAATAAATGCCCCACCGTGCACATAAAGTAGTAAACTATCTGAACAAGTTTTGTTATTTATTTCTGTTAGTTTCGAATTTGCAACTTCCCACTCCTTTGTAATGTGTTTTTTGTAAAACCTGCCTGAAGGTTTCAATATGTCGTCTTTCCTAACTTTAATATAATCTATAGGACTGGCACTAAAATCTTTTTTAATTCCTTTTGCCTTTAATACTGTATGGGTGAGGTAATAGGTTAAACTGTGTTGCATTGTTTACGTTTTAAGATCAAAATTATTCATTTTAGAATCCAAATCTATTGTACTATGTAAAAAATCACACCAATAAACCCAACTTAAAAAAACATAAATTAATTAATGAAAAACATTAATTAATTAATATTAAGTATTGTATTTGTCACATAATTTAAAAACATATACCCTATGAGACTAGCAAAAGACCTTTTAGCAATCGCCCTAATTGTGGGAGTTACGCTTTATGTTTCAAACCTTCGAATTAGTAATTCTGTTTTGTACTCAACTATCATATTTATGTTTAGCTTTATTGCTATCATGTCGTTGATCATGCGCAAATACACAATTTACAAACCATTTTTCACTCACAAATTAAACATCTTCACTTCGAAAAAAAAGACATCACTTGAATTGGATTTTGAATCAGAACTCGCTTTCGATAAAATTCTTGAAATTGTCAAAGAGGGAAAACACAAATTAAGACATGCCGACAGTATTAAAAAATCAATATTATTGACCACTCCTGTCAGTTGGAAATCTTGGGGAGAAAATATTTATATTGATGTTGAAGCAGCACCACAGAATAAGAGTAAAGTCACTATCCACTCCGCAACACTTTTTCAGTCCTATTCTTGGGGTAAAAATGAAGAAAACTTAGATAAACTAGCGAAATCCATCGACAACTCACTCATTATTTAAAACTATCACTATGGCTATCATTGTAAACTTAGACGTTGTATTGGCACAACGAAAAATGCAACTCAAAGAATTGTCAAAACTTGTGGGCATTTCAACGGTTAATCTTTCTATTTTAAAACAAGGAAAAGGAAAGGCCATACGTTTTTCAACGCTCGAAATGATTTGTGAAGCCTTGTCTTGTCAACCCGGAGACTTACTGGAATACCAATCAATCGAAAAAGAATAATGCTAAACCTACCCCATTATGCAACCAAAAACCTCATTAGCAAGATCGCTACTGAGTTTTTTTTATCGTATCTACCTGCAGTACCAAGTTAAAAATGGCACATTGCTACAAAAAAGACCTTAAAATTGTATCTTTGAACTAAGAACAAAACCACTACACAAAAATGGCACTTACCGAATCCAATACATTTCAACAAGGTGCAAAAGCACCTGACTTTTCATTGCTCAATGTAGTCAATGACAGCATAGAATCTCTTGAAAATCTTAAAGGTGAAAAAGGAACAGTGATTTTATTTATCTGCAACCATTGTCCCTATGTGATTCATATCAACGACACCTTGATTGCTTTGGCCAACAAAAATCAAAAATCAGGGGTTAACTTTATCGCAATTAGCAGTAATAATGTTGAAAAGTATCCATTGGACAGTCCTGAGCTTATGAAAAAACAAGCTTTAGATTTGGACTACCCTTTTCCGTATTTGTACGACGAAAGTCAAGAAGTTGCGAAAGCTTATGACGCTACCTGTACTCCAGATATTTTCTTGTACGATGCAGCTTTAGAAGAAGTATACCACGGACGTTTGGATGCCTCTAGACCTGGAAATGAGCTACCTTCAACAGGGGAGGAATTACAAAAAGCCATAGATCATTTGTTAGCTGGGCATGCACCACTTTCAAAGCAGCTCCCAAGTATGGGTTGTGGTATCAAGTGGAAATAAGAGTTGACAAATTTATGAGACGATAGCCACTACAATCTTCTGTGGAACTATATGTTTTTTTACATTAATGTCATTTTCAATAGTATCTACCTCACCAGTTTTCAAACTAAGTTTGAACTGTATCTTGGTTACTTCTAATAACAGCAATAACAATTTTGGATGGGATTAATTTCTGTCATGAAATATATTGCAACGACTGTCATATTCGTTTTAAAAGATTGTTACCCCCCCTGCTTCCCCCTTACCTTCGATCGTTTCTATAATTATATAAAAAACAATCTTATATCATAATTTGCAAAGTTGAAAAAAGTTGCCTCCTATAGCTCAAACATTGTAGTATATTTGTAATACTTGTACCCCTTCACAATGATTGAAAGCATGATTGACTCAGAAAAGCTATTTAGCACCTTAAAAGAATACTTCGGTTATGAAAAATTTAGACCGTTGCAAGAAAATATTATTCGATCTACGCTATCAGGCAATGATAATTTGGTAATCATGCCAACTGGAGGAGGAAAATCGATTTGTTTTCAAGTGCCCGCATTGCTGCTAGAGGGACTTACGTTGGTAATTTCTCCTTTGATAGCCTTGATGAAAGATCAAGTAGATGGACTCAATGCAAATGGAATTCCCGCTGCTTACCTCAACAGCAGTCAATCATCTGAAGCCCATCAAGAAATTTTTGAAAAAATTGCGGAAAACAAGTTGAAATTGCTCTACGTCGCTCCGGAGAGTTTGTCTGTCATCGATCCGATGTTCCAAAGTATTAATGTCAGTTTGATTGCCATTGACGAAGCGCATTGTATCTCATCCTGGGGGCATGATTTTAGACCTGCCTACACCCAACTAGGATTTTTAAAGAAAAGATTGCCCAAAACTCCTATTTTAGCATTGACTGCGACTGCGGACAAGGCAACACGGGAAGATATTTTGACACAATTGAACATCCCTCACGCAACAAAATACATCGCTTCTTTTGACCGTCCTAATATCTATTTGGAAGTTCGTAATGCACAAGACAGAATCGGTCAAATCGTTCAATTCCTAAAAGAACGGCCTAACAGCTCAGGAATTGTATACTGTTTGAGTCGCAAAGGTACAGAGCAAGTAGCAGCAAGCTTGCAAAAAAAAGGTTTTAAAGCAAAAGCGTATCATGCAGGTTTGAACCACGAAGAACGCTCACAAATACAAGAAGATTTTATCTATGATAAAAGCCCTATCGTTTGTGCGACGATTGCCTTTGGTATGGGAATTGACAAATCCAATGTCCGTTGGGTTATTCACTATAACTTACCCAAAAATATGGAAGGGTATTACCAAGAAATTGGTCGTGCAGGAAGGGACGGTGTGGCTTCAGACACCCTCTTATTTTACAGCTATGCCGATGTCATACAATTGCAAAAATTTGCGGACGGATCAGGCAACAAAGAAGTACAGCTTGCCAAATTACAACGCATGCAGCAGTACACAGAAGCTACTAGTTGTCGTCGTAAGATACTGTTGAGCTATTTTGGAGAGTTTTTAGAGGAAGATTGTGGACATTGTGATGTGTGTAAGAATCCTCCTACCTTTTTTGACGGAACTATTTTGGCACAGAAAATACTTTCAGGAATCTATCGTTTGCAAGAAAAAGAGGCCATAGGGACCCTCGTGGATTTCCTAAGAGGTTCTCAAAATGCTACCATCTATGATAAAGGTTATCAAAATCTTAGAACCTATGGAATTGCAAAGGATGTTTCCTGGAGAGACTTGCAACAATATATCATACAAACTATCAATTTGGGCTATTGTGAAGTCGCCTTTCATGAAAACAACGCACTGAAATTGAGTGCCCTTGCCAAAAAGGTATTATTTGAAAATGAAAAAGTACGCTTTACAAAAGTAGCCGATCAAAAACAAATTACCAAAACAGTTAAAGAAACAAAAACCAGTAAAAAAGCTGGACTTTTCGAAAGATTACGCCTTTTACGATTCAGTATTGCTCAAGAATTGGGTATACCTGCCTATTTGATTTTTTCAGATGCCTCATTAAAACAAATGGAACGAGAACGTCCGATGACCGATGATGATTTTTTAGCTATTGACGGAGTGGGTAGGAAAAAGTTTGAGGATTATGGGTATCAGTTTATCAAAGAAATTATCGCATATCAAAAAGAAAAAACAGTATCCAAAAAAAAGAGTAGTTCCAAAGGCGCTACTTTCAAAGAGACCTTTAAACTACATCTCAAAGGAAACAGTTTACATGAAATTGCAGTAGCGAGAAAATTAAGTCCTATGACCATTCAAACCCATTTTATCAAACTCTTTCAAGAAGGCTATGAAATAGACTTACAAGAGTTTGTCGACCCTGAGGAAGTCGCTTTGATTGCTGCAGCCAAAAAGAAACTGAACAATCCCTCTGGATTGAAAGCTTATTACGAATATTTTGATGAGGAAATGGCCTATGATACGATAAAATTCGGTCTCGCTATACTTGATAAAAAAGCATAAAAAAAGCAACTCCTAGGAGTTGCTTTTTTCAAATACATCAAATGTTTATTATGCCAAATAGTGAATCAAAAGAACTATTACTAATACCAATAAAAAAGACAAAAAAGAAGAGCCTATGGTATGTTTGTTTTTTACTAAAAGCTTTTTGATGTGATCTTTCATTAAATAATTTTTAAATGTATTAGTAAGTTATTTGACTTTTATACGGCAATCATTATGCACAACTGCCGTATTTAGATTAATATCCTGGATTATTTTCAGTAATAGCAGGGTTATTTCTCAAAGATATTAAAGGCAAAGGCATCAAAACATGATGCGGTAAGGGATCAAATCCATTTCCTTTTCCTCCGTTAGACTTTAAATGCGCAGCATCCTGCGTCAATTCCATATACCTACCAGAACGATTCAGATCAAAACGGTCCAATCCTTCCATGCACAATTCGCGTGCTCTTTCCCAAATAATACTTTCTTTAAAAGAATTATAATCGGCCCATTCAGCTTCATCTCCAACTAAATCCATTGGAAATTCGGACGCAATATTATCGATATCAATATCACTTGGCATTCCTTTTCGTGCTCTTTCACGAACTAGATTGATCATTTCAAAAGCCAAAGAAGTAGGTCCACTATTCAATTCATTTTCTACCTCAGCAATCACCAAATAAATATCTGCCAAACGCAACACAGGAGCATTTATAGAAGATTGGTTTTTAGCAGGAGTATCCTCAGAAAAACGGAATTTTTTTGTACCCCATCTATGCTTAAACTTTTCATCTTTACCATTACTTTTAAGCGATTTTACAATGTATTTTCTACGTGGATCCTCTTCATTCCAAGCATCGATCATTTCCTCTGTTAGATATACTCTACCGTAGCCAACACCATAAGGGTCATTATAGGCTGTTGACTTCGTATTGTGCCATCCACCCCAGTTTCCTTTGTCGTTGTCCAATGGACCAAACTGAACACTGAACAACCACTCGCGGTTGTTTTCATTGTCAGATGTAAAGATCTTACCATAGTCATCTTCCAATTGGAATACTCCAGAATCAACTACTTTCATCGCATACTCCTTTGCCAATTCGTAAGGTGTTTTATCCTTATAAACTTTCGTATCGTTTAGAGGGTGCCCAGCACGTGTCAACCAAACTTTGGCCAATAAACCAGAAGCAGCCAAAGCAGTTGCTCGTCCTGTAGCAAAATCTCCATCAAAGTCGTGTGCATCCAAATACTGTTCAGCAAATTCAAAGTCAGCGACAATAAAATCGTAGACCTCTCTTATAGATGATCTTGCTACCACAGAAGTTTCGTAATTGTAATCATAGGTCTTTTCTATAATCGGAACACCGCCAAAATATTGAACCAAGTTAAAGTAAAACAAACCTCTTAGAAAGCGTGTTTCTGCAATGTATTTGTTTCTTGCTTCTTCAGACATTTCAACTTCTTCGATTTTCTCCAGTACTAAATTTGCTTTGGAAATTCCGAAATAGCTTCCTGTATACATGGTTTCTAAAATCTTCGTCTGTGAAGAAAAAGCATTATTTCCATGTTCTCTTGTATCCCAAGCAACATGTGTACCACTTCCCATTAGAATTGTAGGGACATCGTAGACAGATCCTGATAAATTGTTTGTAGTATTAAACTCATAAGGCCCTTTGGCCAAAGCATCGTATACAACTACAATACCTGCTGCGATATCTGATTCCGTATTAAAAAAGGTATCCGTATCTTTTTGATTAAAGTTTGTAGTCTCTAAATCCACACAAGAAGTAGCAAAAAACAAACTTAAAATTAAAATTATATATGTATGTGTTATCTGTTTCATTTTCTTACTGTTTAGAATCCTATTTTTAACGATGTATTCCATGTTCTTGCTCTTGGATATGTACCCCAATCTAAGTTAGGTGACAAGTTGCTGAATTGCCCTCTTGACACGCTATTTTCAGGATCTGATCCTGAATAATTCGTCCATAGATATGCATTGTTTACACTAAAACTTAACTTACAAGAACTTATAAATGTATCTGTTAGGATTTTTTTCGGAATGTTGTACGAAAGACTGATGTTTTGTAATCGTATAAAAGAACCATCTTCAACATGGTAAGAAGATAATGGCAATGGCTGACTTCCTTCGTCAGCATGATACCCTGGATGCTCTGAAGTAGGGTTGTCGGGTGTCCATACATTGTACAATGCACTTGCAAACATCGTATTTCCTCCACCTCTTGAGTGGTATGTGTGTTTTAACTTATCACCATTGATTACATCCATGTTGTATTTGTAGGTCAAAAAGAAATTAAAATCGAAATTTTTGATTTTAAAATTATTGTACAAACCTCCGTGGAAATCAGGTTGTGTATCTGCAATAATAGTTAAGTCAAACTCATTGACACGCCCATCTCCATTGACATCTACATATTTTGGATCTCCAGGTTGCAAAGTATCACCTCGAAGATTGGTTTTTACATAGTTGTTTTCTGCCTCTAGAATTTGTTCAGGAGTTGCATCTGCTGGAAGTGCTTGAAGCGCCTTTTCAACTGAAAGTTGTTGGGTTGCTTCAATTTCAGCCCAAGAATTATAAACTCCGTCCATTTTGTAACCCATCCATGTTCCAACATTTTGACCTACTTGAAGTACAGCACTATTACCTCCTGTCAATCTATCTTTAAAAAACTGTTGTTGCGGTCCTGCCAAATCCAAAACTTGAGAACGATCGGCAGCAAATGTCAAAGTAGTACTCCACACAAAATTTTTCTTCACTATGTTTTCAGAGTTTATGGACAATTCAAATCCCCAGTTATCCATATCTCCTGCATTGGTTCTCAATAAGGTAAAACCTGTATTGGGTGCCAATCCTTGATCCAAAATCATGTCTCTCGTTTGTTTTAAATAAGCATCAGTTACCAACTTCAATCTTCCATTGAATAATGAGATATCCATTCCCAAATCGTATTGAGAAGTGGATTGCCACGTCAAGTTTTCATCGACTAACAATCGAGAACCTGAACCAATTGCATAGTTTCCTCCAAAGTTATATAGGTAATCCGTAAATGCCTCTCTAGAATCTCTAGGTCTTACACCACTGTTTCCTGCTTTACCTGCAGACAATCTTATTTTCCAGTTTTCTACAAAAGAAACATTCTCCATAAAAGGTTCTTTTGAAACCGTCCAAGCAAAAGCCATAGATGGGAAATTTCTAAAACGATTTTTCTTATTAAACCTTGAATCACCATCCCTTCTTAATGTTGCTGTGAAAGAATAACGCTTGTTGAATACATAATTCAATCGAGACAAGAATCCTAACTGATTGATTTGCTCATTTCTTACTCTAGGCACATCATAATCCAATGCTTTGTCAAAATTAATAGAACCGTCTGGCTCTGAAATATCAAAAGAATTGGCACGTTGCATAAAATTGTTTGTCTTTCTAGACTGTTGTGTCACCCCCAAAGTTGCATTGATTTTATGCTTTCCTAAAACCGTTGCATAGTTCAAAACGTTTGAGTTGGTGTATGAAAATTGTGATCTGTCATTTCTAGTAGCACGTCCGGCAACTGCAGGTCTCTCTCCGATACCAAATGTAGGTGGGTTGAACAAACGTTGTTCTTGACGGTCAAATTTCATTCCAAAATCTACAGTGGCTCTCAAGCCTTTGAATATATCGTAAGAAGCTTTGGTGATAAATCGGATACCGTATTTTGTTCGGTTGTTAATTTCATTCTCTGCTTGGTATACAGGGTCTCTAAAGAATGTATCCAAACTATCGTCGTCTAAGTCATCATTCCCATCAGATTTATCTCCAATTCTAAGATAAGAAGGCGTGTTTAAAACTCTTGAGAAAAATCCCCAAGAATTTCTCGTTGTAGAACCACCCCCACCAGTTCCGTAAGACTTAGAATAAGTTGGAGAAATATTCGTATTCAAATTCAACTTCTCTGTAAACTTATTCTTTAAGTTTATATTGAGAATGATACGATCGTATCCTGAACCAACAACGATTCCTTCGTTATCTAAGTAGGATAGTGAATAATTATAGGTGTTTTTTTCAGTTCCTCCTGAGAGATTTAACAAGTGGTTTGTTACCAAACCAGTTCGCATTACAGCATCCAACCAATTTGTATCAGACATTTGTGCATTCCACTCGTCTTTACTCAAAAAACCTCCTTCTTCATCATCTCCTGCATAATATGGATCTTTAATTGAGTAAAGAGTAATATCATCATTGATAAACTCCCATTCTTCAGTATCTCCTATTCTTGTTCTATTGCTAGGATCGTAATATTCCTTACCTACTATATAATCAAAATACTCACTTGTATTTAACATTTTTGGCAAACGATCCGTAGGAACAGTAGTCATACTACTAGATATAGTGTAGGATATTTTCACATCTCCAGCTTTTCCTTTTTTTGTGGTAATGATAACAACACCATTGGCACCACGCGCACCATAAATAGCAGTTGCAGATGCGTCTTTTAAGATTTCAATAGATTCAATAATCGAAGCATCTAGAAAGTCTATTGGACTGCTACTTCCTCCACCTTCGTAACCTGAATCTGTATCGGAGTCTCCAAAAACTTCAATAGGGAAACCATCCACAACATACAAAGGTTCAGTAGAACCGGTAATCGAAGATGCCCCACGAATGTTCACTTTAAAACCTCCACCAGGAGTCCCATCTTCAGAAAGTACTTGCAAACCTGCAACTTTTCCTTGAAGCGCATCCCCCATGTTCATGTTTACCGTTCGTTCCAACTCAGCTGCTTTTACAGAAGCAATGGCACCGGTAATGTCTTTACGTTTTTGCGTTCCGAATCCAACCACTACTACTTCTTCTAATTCATTGGAAGTTTCTTTCATGGTAATTGAAAAAGTTGTCTTTCCATTGACAGCTACCTCTTGCGTATCAAAGCCCATGTAGCTAAATTCTAAGGAAACAACATTTTTGGCTATTTTCAATTCAAAATTACCATCAAAATCAGTTGAAGTTCCAATTGCTTTTCCTCCTTTGCTGAGCACTGTTACTCCAGGAAGTGGATCACCAGCTTCCGATAATACTGTACCTGTAACGAGCGTTTTCTGAGCCCATACCTGTTGAGAAGTACAGATTAAAAATAAAACAAGCATTAAGGCATAACATCTGCCAATGCTTTGATACATTTTTTTCATATTCACATTTTGTTTAGTTAGTCAAGAGTAAAATTAGAATTATAAACTTCTCTAGAAGTATCATTTGTTACAATACCTAGTTCAATTGTTGCAGTCGTTACGATAAATATTACAAAAACGAAATCGATACACTCTCTTTTTTAAAACTCAAG
>JBMZVD010000025.1:0-26655 GCA_049625305.1 Flavicella sp. | reverse complement strand
TATAATTATCAGGAGACAGAAACCTACCCAAGTTCGCATCGTACATACGGCCATTCATATGAATCAAATCAACCTCAAAAAAATGTTCGTGTCCTGTATAGCCTCTTCCTATCAAAGCACTGTGGTCAAAAAAGTTGTTTCCATTGAACGCTTCAAATTGATCTACCCGCCCCCATGGGCCAAATTGCCGCTGCTCAACAATGGTTCCTTGAGTATCACTGATTGCAAGTATGCTTCCCAAATAATCTCTGTGCAAATAAAACAACCCATTAGATGAAAAATCACTTGTTTTAATATGAGCAATCGGTGCTGTGTAGGCATCTCCATGAATGTAACTGATTGTTTTTACGGTGTTTTTATCTCGATCTTCAATTATTTCAATTGGAAAGAGGCTTGAGTATAGCTTGTGGTAACGGCGTTCAGTTTTTTCCTCTTGTAGCCCACCATAAAAAGCATGAGTTCTGTTTAGTAGTGGACCATAGGTAAAATCTACCCTTCCTTTTTCAGCTTGTTGAATTTGTAACGGCTTTTTAAAAGCATTGTAAGTGATTGTTTGGGGAGCGTGGTTTTGGTAATACGAATCTCCTTGTGCATTCAAGTCAATCTCTAACAATTGGTATTGCTTGTCACCACGGTAATTGTATGTTCCAACGCGGGAGTTTTCTTGAATTTTTCCGGATAAGTCATAGCTTTGACTGTGTGTGGTAGCCCCTTTAGTCTCAGTGAGTCGGTTTTGATCGTCATAGATGAAATTTTCAGTCCAATCCTCAAAACTAAGGTTGGTCCTTTGGTTCAGGTTTCCTGTGTACACATCAAATACATAGTTCAATTCAAGCGCCATAGTACCTTCTGTACCGTCACGAATGGACTGTAAAAAACCAAAACTATCGAAGGTGTTTTCACGTGTCATCCCATTGCCAAAAGTAATATTTGTGGCTTGGCCACGTTCATTTTCATGTGTTATTTTCCAAAGAGAAGCTTGGCTATTGGCGTCCTTCAATTCGCCCATGATTCCATTGCTATCGTACATATACAAAATCTCTTGGTCCGCAGTCAATGTAGATGCATGGTGTAAAGAATGGTAGGCTACTTGTTTTATTCTTCCCAAACTGTCATACTTCAAGGTTTTTTCAAAATAAGCTTGCGCTGTCATTTCTTTGATTTTTAGAGGACGCATATAGCTATCGTAGGTATACGCATAGTTGTAGGTCACATCTTCAATGCCATCGTATCCCGCAATCTCTTGAAGCAATTTTGAATCCGAATTGTAGGTATAAGAGAGTGTGAGATCTGTCAATTCGCCCTCTATAGATTTTTCTATTAGTTTTCCAGTGGCATCATATGTAAAGGTAGTTTCCCCAAGTGGAGTTGTTTCAGCGGTGATTTCACCAAAACCATTGTAGCCATAGGTATAAATACCCGCAGAAGGGTCTGAGAGTTTTATTTTTCTTCCCCAACCATCGATTTCAGTACTGACAACATGATCTCCATATACAGTTTCTTTAAGACTACCATTGGCATGATAGACGTATTGAAGGGTTCCTCCAGGATCTGTGATTTGCGTTACATTTCCCAAAGCATCTTGTATACTAGTCACCGATTTATCACCATCGTCTACTGTTGTTTGCAAGCCTTCATATTCGGAAGTCACCACCCTTCCTGTAAATGAGGATTGACTTTGCAAACGCCCATAGTGATCATAGGCCCACTGGTTCCAATGCTTAGGACTGTCAAAATATGGTTCGCTTTCACGTACTTTTCGTCCAATGGCATCGTACTCAAACTCTTTGAACACTTCCTTTTCATTCAAAGCTATGGCTTTGGTTTTTAGGAGCCACCCCAAAGCATTGTAATAGGATACAACCCTTCCTCCGTCAGGACTCTTGATTGTCTTTTCCAATCTCCAATCACCATCAATGCTAGTGGCTTCATAAGCATAGGTCGTTTTTTGATTCAGGTAATTGGTTTCACCCTTCATTCGTCCCCAAGCATCATAATTATAGCTTGTAGTCAATCCATATGGGTTTTTCATAGATAGTTGATTTCCATTGAAATAATCATAGGTGTAAGTAGTTGTCAATCCTTCCATGCTACTACTTTTGATTAAAAAACGACCACTACCATCGTACTCAAATCGTTCCGTTCGATCAGTCATTCCATTTGTTTTCAATGTTTTTGTAAGGAGGTTTCCAAAAGTATCATAGGTGTAATCCTCGCAAATCCATTCAGTACCTTGTCCTTTCCTTTTTTGGGTTTTTGTCAAGTTGTTTTTGTAACTAAATTTTGTAGTGGTATTAAAAGACTCTTTTCCCAACACCTTTTTCTCTGCATATTTTTCCAAACGACCTATATAGTAATCATGTCCAACGGCGGAAGGGTTGTTGAAATACGTAAAAGTTTTTATGGTGTATCCTTCAGGGAAGGTAGTTTTTATCTCTTTTGGTTTGTGATAATCTGTATAGGTATACTGGTTGGTCGTATAGATTCCTTTCAAGGCGTTATGAGTTGCAGAACTTTTTAGAGTGCGTTTAAAAACTCCTGCATAACCATTAGCACCAGGATTCTCAACATCATCTTGCTCGGTTATTCTTGCATGGTACTTTACGGTATCTGTTGCCTTGACATGAAATCCAGGTTGCAGTAGAATTCGCCAAGTTGCCTTATCTACCATGGAATCATCAATAACTTCATTTTGTATTATTTCATGTGGTAATGGGGCATTAGGGTAAAGTTCAGAACTTGGGTTGGCATACAATGAAGTATTATAGGTATAGCTCGTTTGTTGAATATAATCAGAGACATAATTGGCATCATCAGTCGCTAACCATTTTGCTAGCAAAGCACCTCGATACTGTGGAGAGTGCTTTGAAATATTCCAAAGCGGCTGTACTCCTTGCCCGTACCAATTGGATCTTTTTAGAATTTTAAATCCCAAAGCCCCTAAGCCTCCAATATGGTGCACCAGTCCTTCGTATTTGAACTCTTGGGTTAGTTTGGTTTCTGATGTGGACTGAACTACCTTACTAACCAATGCAAGAAATGGAATTCTATTACTGTTTATGTAAGGATAGATTTCTGAATGATCTTTAGTATAAATTTCAGAATGAGCATTTTGATTATTAGGTTTTGAATACATAATATCCATAGAGATTCCATTATTAATGATCTTTTTCAAGTTAGTTTCTTCAACATGACTTTTAGGAAATTCATATGCTTGTATCTGATTAGAACATATATACACATATTCCGAATTACTAGTGTTGTTTTTTATTTCAAAAGTTAAAGGAATACCAAATTTTTTCACTCCTGAGTTACAAAAGTATTGTCTACTAGTTAATTTAAAAGGATGTGAGCTAGTAGAGATATCATTTTTATTTTCATAAATCTCAATACGTTCAGAACTCTGAGAACTGCTATCAGATGTCGCTATAAAATGCATCAAAATATCAGTCTTACCATCACGATTTACATCTTGAGCTGTATATCTAAATTCTAATAGTGGATTCTCTAAATTTACCCCATCATAATAAGTATAGGTTCCGGGTTCTGGATGATAAGCTGACTTTTTGTAATAGGTAATAATTTTAGAAAACACAGTTATTGTATTTCCATTAGAAATAAAACATCGCCATGTAGAGCTTTTATCTTCAGTAGGAATTATAAAGTCTATATTCCCATCTCCATTATAATCACCAAATAAAACTGGGTAATCCAAATCAATACTACTATCATAGAGACAATGAATCAATTCTAACTGATACTTTGAATTCAAGGTGTACACACATATTTTACCACTATTAAAAATAAACACATCCGATTTACCATCTCCGTTAAAATCTGCAACAACAATTTTTTCATATTCCATATTACTGTCATTTACTGCAACGGGTACTAATGATTTGTTTTGTGTTTCTTTTAAATCCATAAAATAAATCTCATCTGCTTTAACCACTTCAGTCAATGGACTGAATGTATTTTGGTATGAAACTCTTACAACTTCTTTTGGAAATACCAAAACATCTGTAATTCCGTCTCCATTAAAATCTCCAGATTTATATTCCATGGGATAATTATGATAGGACCTTTGAAAATCATATGGAGCACTATTTGGTAATAATTCATCAAAAAAATATGTAGGGAACCCGTTAAAAACAGTATTGGTGCTTTGTATTGAATTGTTGTCTGCTATTTCATACGATTTTATTGTCGCTGTATTTACAGGAGTTGATTTAGAAACATGCGTCCATCCATATGAAAAGACTATCGGACTAAAAGAAGCTGCTGTACGCTCAACTGTTGATATAGATTGTCGATTATTTAACCTTCCATTTGAAGACAACAAATTACTAGTAAAAGCTCCTTCAAATTCAGAAGTTGACACACAAAAATAATTACCATCCAATGAATTGGTTAGCAATGTATCAAAAAAATACAAACGCTTACTGAAATTCCTTGTATGGCAAACTAAGTCAGTTTTTCCATCCCCATTAAAATCTCCAGCTAAAATATGATGTGAATCAGTATTATAAATTGGTTTCATTTGGTAATCAGTTGCAATTTTCACCAATTCTGTTTTTGGGGTAGATTCATACTCGAACCTTATAGGTTCATTGTGAACTTGTGGTTTACTATATTCTGTAACGGAACTAACGATTTGATAATTCAAAGATGTTGTGGTATGAGAAATTTTATAGGATCTAAAAAAACGATTAGCAATTCCGAAAATTTTAATTTGGTCGAGGATATAAGTATTTTTAAATAATGTACCAGCTATATAATTTGAAGTATAACGCAATCTTTCTTTGTACAAAAACTTCACTTGATTGATAGATTGCGAAGAATTATTAGATCCGTAATTCACTTTATCAATTCTCAGTACACCTTCATTTTTTAGATATTCATAAGTGATAAAATTTCCATGCACATCTTCTTTTCGTTGCAATGCCCATTCTAAGGTTCCTTTTGCACTTTCTTTTCCATACCAAGCTATACTTCCGTCTGGATAATGTACTGTGAAATAAGAAGGTCCTGAAATTTCTGTATCCTCTCCGTGAGCTATAATCTTTAGATTGGAATAATTTTCAGTTTGGTAGACCGAAGCATCCGCTCCATAGGTCCCAGTTTTCAAAATCAGACGCTGTCCATCTAGTGCAAAGCGGTCGTATTTATCAAAATCAATAGGATCAATAATACCATCATGGAAACTCGTACTAGGAATACGAATCAGAGTAGACAAGCCACTGATATTCCATCCCCAACCTGCCAAACCATTACCTGATTGACTGTTGAAGACTAGGCCCAAATTGGGTCGTATGTTTTTGATCCCTGGTGGTGTGGAAAAAGGAATCGCATAGGTTGCTGCACCAGAAGGTGACACAGAAAAAACTGCATTTGTATTTCTTGTTTTATCAGCGTTGTCCCAAGTCACATCATTCAATTTATTCTTTTTTGTTACTATTAAGTTGGGATTCTCAATAATTATTGACTTTCCTTTCTGCACGGACTTAGGAATTTTTTCAAAGGTGAAATCGACATTTAATGTAGGTTTATTCTGACCCTTTGCAACTGCGCTGTCAGGGTTTTGAGCAAAGCATACACATCCAAAAAATAATACAATCGCAATACCCTTTTTATACATGACCTTAGATTTTTATAAGTTCATTGTTCAAAATAGTTCCATCCTTGAATTCTATTTCAAGGATATAAACTCCAGTTGGAAATTGACTGATGTCAGTACGAACCGTATTTCCTAGGTTCACAAATTCAAGTTTTTTAGCAACCCTAGTAACAGAGGCAATCAATCGTATCGCTGCTATTTTATTTTCTTCTGAAAAATCACTGACGATTGCAACACGTTGCGAAGCTGGATTTGGGTATATTTCAAGTGATGTAAGCTTTCCTGACGGTGCTGTTACGTTATCCTTACTCTGATTTATGTCACTTGATGTCTTTGTATTGTAGCTAACATTGGTTTGATTTCCAGCAACATCGTATTCAAACACAATTTTAGCAGCCGAATTGAATGCTGTCAAAATTTCACGAGATGGAGCTGTGGCAATGTTCGTCTCTTTTAGCTGTTGCGCATTGCTAAAAGGGATATAGAAGAATAAAAAAATGGTGCTAAGTAGTTTCATAAGACTGTTGCTTAAAGTTTTATGGCACCTTTATGGCTACCATACATCTGAGACCTTTTTCGAGTACAGCCAATCTATTCTCTTGGTCTTCTAACTTTTTTTGTTGTTCCAAGGTATACAAGGTCAATTCCTCAATCTTCTGCAAGAGCTTGGCATTGATGGTACCCAATTCAATTCCGTTTTCAAAAACTTCCGTTGTGGTTGGGATGCCTTGCAAATGCCCTTTTGCTGCAATGTGTTGGGCGACCTCTTGCAAGCTTGGCAAATCGTAGTGCTCTTCAAAAACAAAATCGGACCATTCCTCTACATCTACTTTGACCTCTTGACAGTGTATCTTTCCTGCAACGGCTAGTTTGGCATCGGGAGCTGTGGTGCCAATCCCAACAGTACCACCGGACTTGATGACCATCCACTCTTGACTTTTACTGTCTTTGGGGGTATGACCTCGAAACACAAACCCTCCGTCTGTAGTGCCATTTGTTTGCTCGTTATCGTGCATCTGAAATACGATACCCTCTTGATCATTTCCGAAATAATCACTTTCTCCCAATAACTGAAATCCCTCTCCTATCCGAAGGTTCAAGTTGGCACTGATTTCAATGGATTCTGTGGGATATACTCCTGCGAGTTTAGTACCTGACTCATCCGTCAATTCCATCGCTATTTTATAAGCTTGTCCCGTAGCTAGTTTTTCTGAAGGCACCGTTTCTTTAGGAATATAAAATGTCATGGTATTGGTAATATCATTTCCTTTACGCGCTGTACTCAACCAATTTGACACGGTACTGACCCAAGTTTCTCCATGGTACAAATTGATTGCACAGTACACTTTTCCATTTTCAGGAATGGAATAGCCATAGCCGACACTTATGGTTTGTCCCAAATGTAATTTGTTCAATGGTGCCGTGATAAAACTTATTTCAGGTAAGATATTTGTCGAATTGTCAGAAACTATATTTATTTCATTGGCTGGATACGCACCTGCCAACCAATTTCCTGAATTGTCACTCAACACCATAGAGAGTTTGTAATTCTGGTTGTCTGTCAAAAATGAGGTCAATGTCGTTTCTGCGGGAATACTTATTGTAAAGCTTCCGTCAATGTCAGTTCCTATACTTGTATTTTGATAGGTATCGGCAGTGGTTTGAACCCATTCGGCTCCATTGTACAAACTGATTGAAGCATAGACGTTTCCGACTGCAGGGGTACTGTAGCGAAAATCAATTGTGACGCTAGTACCGACTGTAACCTCCTTCAGTTCAGAGGAAGTAATGCTAAGAGACTGGGCATAGGAAAAGCGTATAAGTACGCAAAACACAATGCATAATGTGAGTGGCTTTTTCATAACATATTTTTTTAATGAATTGAGTAGATAGAAAAAGGGAGTAAATATGTTGCTCTATTGTGTCAAACCTCAACGGTATGTTTTCAAAAGATAAGCCCAATGAAAATTTTTAAAGTCAAAACCACCAATTCAAATGTAAATCACCATTGACATAAAAAAAAGAAAACAAATCAATTTAAACCTGTTGTCACAATTAAAAACATGCAACTCGTTTCTGAGAATGTCCCACTTGTTTCAACAGGTTTTATGATACAGAAAAAATAAGATGACTCGACTGATTGAAATATCTGTTTATTAAGTATAGCCAATAAAAATATCATCATTAAAACACAAACAGCTATACTATTTTTTCAATTCGAAGAGCTTCACAAAAAAGTCTGGATTTACAACAAGTTGTCATACAAATAGAAACTGACTTAAGAACACGTTTAAAAAAACTGTTTTTTGACAGGTTAATTTATGAGTAAAATACTATTTATGTAGTATGTTACCATAATGTTAATTAACATAAGATTACAAGAGTTAATATAGTACAACTATTTGACAAGATGCGCTATTTATGATCTGTATGATGCACGTATCTTTGCAATGTAATTAATAAACAAACACAATTCAAAATCTAAAATTATGAAAGCATTCAGAAACATCACTTTGTCCCTCGCTATGTTGCTTTTCTCTTTGGCAACATTCGCAAACGAAATCACACCTATCAAGAGCTTGAGAATTCAATCCGTTGCTGCCAATAAATTTGTCTTATTTGCCAATACGAATCTAGAAAAGGTATCTGTCAAAATTAAGGATCTTGAAGGAACTGTATTGTTTGAAGACAACTTAGAAAAAGGATATAACTACAAAAAGACATATGACATGTCTAACGTGCCTATGGTACCCTATTATATCAAAGTTACGGATAGCAAGTCTATGAAATTGTTTTACATAAATGGACTTAAGGTAAAACTGATAGACGAATTGGATTTTAAAGAATTCAAAAAACGCAAACAAGTAGTAGCTGTATTGACAGATTGATTTTTTTTATAAAATATACTCGTGAGGGGAAGTTAAAGACTTCCCCTTTTTTTATGACGTAAAACGGACGTTAGATAGCACAACTTCAAAACACTATCATGTTCATTAGATTAATGCATAAAATCCCACTTTTACTTGTTTATCGAAGAGAAAACACGTGGCGCCTTTTAAAAAAAAACACTTTCTCCTTCTGCATCCTTATATCGCTTTTGAAAATTTAATATTTAAAAGAAAGTGAAGAAGCGTTTATTAAACGCCGTATCATCGTTAAATTCTCCCCTTTAAGGTCTAACTAACTTTCATTTAAAACATACTCAAAACAAACCTCTATTATATTTCTTCATGAATAAAGAAGTTCTAAATAGTCTTTTTAACTCTTTATCATATGCTCTCCTTCTTTTTAGTTTCAAATCTAAGGTAAATTGGCCTTACTAATTCGTAGCAATATTGGTTGACAACATAGTGCATTCTTCAACTTTTAAATATTGTAAATAGTCCTTTTCATGTGTAAAACACAAAGAATACTTATTTCACCTAGCCCATCCTTTCTACCAACACAATTTACATGAGTTTTAGGGATATCGGGTAATACGAAAATATGTTACATTTTCTATTTTGGGACGTTTAAATACTATTTTACACAGCACACCTCAGGATAGTATTCTTGAAAACATCCCTTACTTTTAAACTATTAATTAAAAAAATATGGAAAAAATTAAAAGAAAAATAGAGTTCAAATGGGATTCTAAAAAAGCAGCGTCCTACGGAGAAGATCAGGTGGCTTTATTTTTATACCGATCCAATCTTTTGGGATCTGATTTGAGAATCACCAATTATGGAGGGGGCAATACAAGTTGTAAAACAATGGAAATAGACCCATTGACCCAAGAGGAAGTAGAAATAATGTGGGTCAAAGGTTCTGGAGGTGATATTGGAACATTGACACATGAGGGAATTGCTGGGTTGTACACAAAAAAAATGCACAGTTTAAAAAAGTCTTACAAAAATATTGAAGATGAAGATCGTATGGTAGAGCTTTTAAATCATTGTATCTATGATTTGGATAGCAAAGCACCTTCCATAGATACCCCCTTACATGCATTTTTACCTTTTGCACATATTGATCATTTGCACCCAGATGCACTGATTGCAATAGCAGCTGCAGAAGATGGTGAAAGTATCACAAGAAAAATATGGGGAGATACTATGGGTTGGATTCCTTGGCAAAGACCTGGTTTTGATCTCGGTTTAAAAATTGAAGAATGTGTTAAAAACAATCCAAAAATTAGAGGAATCGTCTTAGCATCTCACGGATTATTTACCTGGGGTGATAGCTCCTATGCTTGTTATAAAAATAGTTTGGAGGTTATTGAAATGGCAACTTCATATATCGATGCAAAAATTGAAGAAAATGGACCTATTTTCAATGGTGAAAAAGTCAAAAGTCTGTCACAAAAAACACGTCGTAAAAAAGCAGCTCAAATCATGCCACTACTCAGGGGCTTGTGCGCAAGTGAAAACAAAATGATAGGGCACTTTTCAGACAGCCCAAACGTCATGGAATTCATAAACAGTAATGATTTAGAATATCTAGCACCTATGGGTACCTCTTGTCCAGACCATTTTTTAAGAACTAAAATAAGTCCATTGATATTGCCTTTAAACAAATACGAAATTCTTTCTGACACACAGCAGGTATTAGACAAATTGACACCTGCCTTTGAGCGATACCGCAGTGTCTACAAAGACTATTATTCGCGTTGTAAAAGAGCGCATAGTCCTGCTATGAGAGACCCCAATCCTGTCATCCTAATTTATCCAGGTGTAGGAATGTTTAGCTTCGCAAAAAACAAACAAACGGCGCGAGTTGCGAGTGAATTTTACAGCAATGCCATCAACGTAATGCGAGGAGCTGAAGCAATCAGTCGCTACACGGCACTACCACATCAAGAAGCATTTGACATAGAATATTGGCAATTGGAGGAAGCGAAATTGCAACGAATGCCCAAAGAAAAGCCTTTGTCTCGAAAAGTTGCATTAGTTACAGGAGCTTGTGGTGGTATCGGCAAAGCAATCTCACAGAAACTAGCGAAAGAAGGTGCCAATATAATGCTTACTGATATTTCAGAAGAAGCTTTATTGGAAGCATCTAAGAGCTTTGATAAAGATGTGGCAGCCCATTCTGTTTGTGATGTTACTAACCCAACATCAATTGCAAGAGCCTTTGAAAAAACATGTTTGAAATTTGGGGGAATAGACATTGTAGTACACAGTGCGGGACTTGCGATTTCAAAGCCTTTGGAAACTACAGATTCCAAAGACTGGAACCTACTTCAAAATATTTTAGTAATGGGGCAATTTGAATTGGCAAAACAAGGAGTAAAAATCATGAGAAAACAAAGATTGGGAGGTGACTATATCATCATTGCCAGTAAAAATGGAATGGTCTCAGGTCCTAACAATGTTGCCTATGGAACTGCAAAAGCAGCCCAACAACACATGGCCCGTTTGTTAGCCTCTGAGCTTGGAAAAGACAATATCCGAGTGAATACTGTAAATCCAGACGGAGTGATTACAGGGAGTAAAATATGGGAAGGAAAATGGGCAGAAGGAAGAGCGGAAGCCAACGGAATATGTGTTGAAGAATTAGCTGAATTTTATGCTAAGAGAAACCTTCTTCAAAAAATTATTGAACCTTCCGACATCGCAAATGGTGTATTTTGCTTGTTGGGGATACTCGATAAATCTACTGGAAACAGTCTCAATATCGATGGTGGAATGGCAGATGCATTTGTCAGATAAAAATAATAATGGTAACAATGAAACTAATATTACATGAGAATCTCACAAGAAAAAATATACGATAGTCATAAAGACACACTGGAGACACATAGAAATCAGTACCAATATTTGGCTGAAACACTGTCTAGAAATAACCACAGTGTACAATATCTTTTATCCAAACTTCAGAAATTACAAATAGCCATTCCTAGCTGGGCTTTAGGGGCAGGTGGGACACGATTTGGACGTTTTTCCTATGGTGGAGAACCCAAAGACCTCTGTCAAAAAATTGAAGATGTGGGTATGCTCCACGCTTTGACGAAAAGTGCGGGCGCTATTTCATTGCACATTCCTTGGGACACCCCAAAAGATTATGTAGAAATACGAGAAATAGCCAACAACTTAGGAATCCAATTTGACGCTATCAATTCCAACACGTTCCAAGATCAAAAAGGTAACAAAGAGAGTTATAAATTCGGATCATTGAGTCATTCAAGAGCTGCTGTTCGGGAACAGGCCATAGCTCACAATAAAGAGGTTATTGAGATTGGAAAGGCGCTCGGTTCCAAAAGTTTGACATTATGGTTAGCTGACGGAGCTAGTTTCCCAGGGCAAAATAACTTTCAAAATGCTTTTCTAAATACACAAGATAGTTTGATAGAAATTTACAAATCATTACCTGATGATTGGAAAATGCTCATAGAGTACAAACCTTACGAACCCAATTTTTACAGTACTGTTATTCAAGATTGGGGAACCTCTTTATTACTTGCCAATGCCTGTGGCAAAAAGGCATATACACTTGTTGACTTAGGACACCATTTGCCCAATTGTAATATAGAACAAATAGTAGCCCTACTCCAATTGAAAGGAAAACTTGGAGGATTTCATTTTAATGACAGTTCCTATGGTGACGATGATTTAACCGTAGGTAGTATAAAACCCTATGCTCTCTTCTTAATTTTTAAGGAATTGGTAGACGCCATGGAAACTAGCGAAGAACATTCAGAATTGGCATGGATGATTGACGCCAGTCATAACGTAAAAGACCCCATGGAAGATTTGATACAATCCTTAGAAGCAATAAAAGAAGCCTATGCAAAGGCATTGTTAATCGATCGAAAGGCTTTGGAAATTGCGCAAAACGAAAACGATGTGGTACGCTGCCAAGAAATTCTGCATGAAGCTTATAAAACCGATGTGCGTCCACTCCTAGCACAAGCAAGAATTGAACAAGGTGGCGCATTACATCCAATCAATACCTACCGAAGCTTAGAAATTCGAAAACAACTGATCAAGTCAAGAGGCACACAGAGTGTAGCTACAGGATTGTAATTAGCAAACATTTTACATATCTCAAGTATTTTTAAACAATTGAATCATTCATATTTAAAATTCTAAATGATGCAAAAAAAAGTAACCGCAATATTTGACATTGGAAAAACCAACAAGAAATTTTTTCTATTCGATAGAAATTATAATGAGGTATACCGAGAATACAGACAATTCGATGAGATACCCGACGAAGATGGTTACCCTTCTGAAAATCTTATAAGCCTTAAAAACTGGATAAAAAAAACGGTACACAAGATCCTTAAGGCTAATAAATATCAAATAACGCATTTGAATTTTTCAAGCTATGGGGCAAGTTTAGTACATCTAGACGCTGATGGAAAGGTACTCAGTCCATTGTACAATTACACCAAAGACATAGATTCGTATGCCCTTAAATCTTTTGAAAAAAAATACGGAACCCTGTATCAATTTTCAGAACAAACAGGATCTATCCAATCAGGGATGCTACATACAGGAATGCAATTGTATTGGTTGAAAAACACACAACCAAAATTGTTTGCCAACATAAAATACTCGCTGCATCTCCCACAGTATCTCAGCTATTTGTTTACTAAAATTCCTGTGAGTGAGTATACGAGTATTGGCTGCCATACGGCACTTTGGGATTTTACAAAAAAAAACTACCACGATTGGGTTAACAAAGAAAACTTAAACAAAATACTCCCGCCTATTGTCCCCTCAAAAACAAGTTTCAAAAAAGAAATTGATGGTATGTCTTTAAAGGTAGGAGTGGGTATTCACGATACTTCTGCAACCTTGATTCCTTATCTTAAAAAAAAGAAAAAAAACTTTGTACTGCTATCTACCGGTACATGGAGTGTGCTGATGAATCCTTTTTCAAAGGCACCTTTGAACAAGGCTGAAATAGAGAATGATTGCAACAACTACATGAAAACAGATGGAACACCTGTTAAGTCGACAAAAATATTGCTTGGAATGGAATACAAGACCCAAATAATAAAATTGAGTAATCATTATAAAACATCACTCAATAGCCATACATCAGTAGCCTTTGACGCTGGTATTTTAAAAAAAATTGAAAATAATTTCACCTATACAACCGCTTGGAAATATTTAGCAAGTACAACTGCTCCAAGTACAACAACATACAAACACAATAATTTTACATTTGCCTACCACCAACTAATGGTTGAATTGACTTTAGAACAAGTAAAAAAAATAGAAATGTTGTTACTTAGAGAACCTACTTCTATAGAAACACTTTATGTGGATGGAGGCTTTAGTGACAATACTGTATTTATAGCTTTGCTATCTTATTATCTAAAGAATATGGAAATTACACCTACAAAAACACCCTTGGGATCTGCACTCGGAGCGGCCCTGATAATTGCATAATATCAACCTATAGAAATACTATTCTATACTTAATCTTATCAATGTTATGATAGAACTAAATTATAATAAGAACTATCCCTCAATTGAGGATTTAAGAAAAAAAGCAAAACAAAAAATTCCAAAGTTTGCTTTTGAATACTTAGATGGAGGCTGCAATGAGGACGTAAACCTACAAAGAAACCGTTTGGATTTACAGGCGGTAGAGCTTTGTCCAAACTATATAAAAACCTATCAAAAGAGTGAACTCAAGACGACTCTATTTGGTATTGAATACGCAGCTCCATTTGGTATTGCTCCCGTTGGATTACAGGGGCTGATGTGGCCGAATTCGGGGGAAATACTAGCAAAGGCAGCCAAGCATCATAACATTCCCTTTGTATTGAGTACTGTGACAACTACCTCCATAGAAAGGGCTAGCGAGCTCACTGAAGGCAAGGCTTGGTTTCAATTGTACCACCCTACTGCAAATGAGATTAGAGATGATCTACTAAAAAGAGCTGCTGCGGCACATTGCCCAGTGCTTGTGCTCTTGTGTGATGTACCCTCTTTTGGCTTTCGTCCAAGAGATATTAGAAATGGACTGGCAATGCCACCACATATGAATCTAAAAAATATCCTTCAGGTTTTACAAAAGCCACATTGGGCTTTAAAAACTTTAAAAAATGGAACCCCCACATTTGAAACTTTGATTCCATACATGCCCAAAAACCTAAATCTAAAGCAACTAGGGAAATTCATGGACCAAACATTCCAAGGGCGATTGAATGAAGAAAAAATAAAAGCGATTCGAGACCAATGGAAAGGCAAACTCGTTCTGAAAGGAGTCGCATCCGAATACGATACAGAACAAGCGATTCGCCTTGGTTTTGACGGCATCATTGTTTCCAACCATGGGGGACGTCAATTAGACGCAGGAACATCCTCCATCAAAGCCTTGCAAACAATTGCAGCAAAATATGGAAATCAAATTGAAGTAATGATGGATAGTGGTATACGAACAGGTCCTGATATTGCAAGAAGCATGGCTACAGGAGCCTCGTTTACATTTTTGGGACGTTCCTTTATGTATGGAGTCAGTGCTCTAGGAAAACATGGTGGAGACCACACAATCTCGTTGCTAAAAGCAGAACTTCAACAAGTAATGGAACAACTTTGTTGTGAAAAAGCAACCGATCTTCCCAATGCTCTTATATCAAACAAAAAAACATACTATGAAACATCAAAAAGAGATAAAAAACTCGAAAGCTTCGGAAGAATTTGAAAGAACTCCTGTACCAAAAGCGCAACTAAAAAGTTGGAAGAGCTTTTTAGGCATGTATGCAGGCGAACATGCTGCAGGAACAGAATTTATGATTGGCCCTCTGTTTTTGACAGCAGGCATCAGTGCGTTTGACTTACTATTTGGCCTATTGATTGGAAATTTATTGGCTGTTTTAAGTTGGCGCTTTTTAACCGCTGAAATCGCAGTCAAAAAAAGGTTGACGCTGTATTTTCAATTGGAAAAAATATGTGGTAAAAAACTCGTTATTTTCTACAATATTGCCAATGGAATTCTATTTTGCTTTTTAGCGGGAGCAATGATTACGGTATCTGCCACTGCAGTTGGAATTCCATTTGAAATGCCAATGCCCAAACTCACAGACAGCCTACCTAATGGGGGGACTTGGATTGTCATTGTCATAGGTATAGGTACTGTTATCTCTCTGATTGCAGCTCGTGGCTATACAACAGTTTCTAAAGTAGCTAATTGGTTATCTCCCATTATTGTAGTGTCTTTTATAGCCTGTGGAATTGTAGCACTATCGAAACTTAACATTCATACATTTGAAGATTTTTGGAACATTTGGGGTACAGGAAGCACTCCTTTTCCAGGGCAAATCAAATATACTTTTTGGCATGTGGTACTTTGGTCTTGGTTTGCAAATGCAGCCATGCATATCGGCATGTCGGACTTGTCTGTTTTTAGATATGCAAAATCACCCAAAGCTGGTTGGACTACAGCAGCAGGAATGTATATCGGACATTATATGGCGTGGATTGCAGCAGCCTTGTTGTATGCTGTATATCTTAAAACACCTGAAGCACAACATATTTTAAGTCTAGGAGAAGCTCCTACTGTTGCGCCAGGTCCTCTCGCATACAATGCGATTGGAATATTTGGTATTATTACAGTTATCATCGCTGGATGGACCACTGCAAATCCAACCATATACAGAGCTGGACTTGCGTTTCAAGCACTTTTTCCTAAGCTTTCCACTTTTTGGGTGACACTTTTGGCAGGGAGTATTGCAACCATCGCAGGTATATTTCCTGCTTTTGCAATGAAACTTCTTGGTTTTGTAGCTTTATATGGTTTTATCTTGGCGCCTTTTGGTGCAATTATTGTTTGTGAACATTTCCTTTTTCGTTATTTCAAACTCAAAAAAAACTTTGCTAAAAAAGAAAGGTTATCGATAAATAAAGCAGTCGTATATGCATGGTCTATCAGTTTTTGCTTTTTCTACTTTATATCTATTGAGTTTGAAGTATTCTTGTCTTTTGTGACACTTCCAGCTTGGATTCTTTGTGCTGTGTTGTTTTTAGTTTTTAGCCATTACCAACAAAAAAAAACAACAAAGTAGGTGTATACAATTTAGAGTTAAATAAATATCTCTAAGATCATATCTATAAGATTTCAAAAAACAATTTTTAGAGAAACCTCATAACTGAAAAAAAAAATACTCAGAAGAGCATTCATAAATTATCCAAAGAATTATATCATTTAACTATATAAAATTTGATTTCCTGCACGTAACATTAAAAAACAGAGCTTTAAAACCAATATTTAATTTAGTCAATATCAAAACGAATACGATACACAGCCACTTTAATTTTAAGATTGAATTCAAAATAAAATAAATTGTGAATCTAATTTTTCTGACAAAATGATATAATTTATGCTGTTAATTAGTAAAATTTGTATTTCTAAAAAACAATTCACACAAATACTTAAATAATACGAAAAAATAAATAAATAAATGTCAATAGCAGGATATTGCAGGATAGACTTTAGAGCGATACCCTTTAAATTTGAATTAATAAAAGATCAAATAACACGAAATCAAATTGCTATAAATATATTTTAAAAATTTTTCTGTATGCGACCTAAGTATATTTAACATCTAACAGAATTGATTTTTGAAAGCCACTGCGATTACATTACTCAAACCTATAATTTTATTATGTAATGCTTGTTAGAGATGCAATCCATCTGGTTTTTCAACCGAATCAATATTTAAACCGCTGTTCAATCTTTAAAAATGAAGGAGATACAACGAAAAAAACTCGAAGCACTTATTTATATAAAAGTATATCAAAGATGTTTCCAATCAAATCTCTTGTCGTTCATTGATACTTTGATTAGAGCAGTGAATATCGGTTAACAAATAATGAGTGTAATTAGAATGTAGAAAGCCTAGATTAATTGACATTCTTTGCTGTAAATAAAAAATAATTAGAAAAGGTAGGGTGATCTAAAACATACTTGTTTTAAATGTACAAGTAACATATTAATAATACGAACATAAAATTATTATGCAAAAATACTTCAGAAGCGAAGGAGGTAAACAACTAATAATCTCACATCTATAAAATACCACTTAGATAAAGCTCTCTAATGATTTGGGGGGACATTTTAGGGCTTGTTTGAGTGGTTCACTTTAAAATAAAAGTGAATTCAGTTAAACTGTTGAGCTCTATAGAAGATTGTCTCATTTATATCCACATTAAAACAAATAGAATACTATCTAAAAGTACATAGTAAGATAATGTAAAATTTGAATTATGAAAAATAAATTAGCAGTATTATTTTTTTTAGCAATTAGTATCATTTCTAATGACTTATATGCACAATTAAAAGCTACTGCATCAAGTGAGTGGTCAGCTGGAGGAGGCTTGTATGCAAAATATGTTTTGGATAATGACGCTCAAACGTATTGGTCTTCAAAGATTACGCTTCAGCAAAATAAAGAGGCATTTATTGCTCTTGATTTAAAGACGATGCACCGTGTAACTAAGGTATCATTAAAGCCTAGAGGTCATTCTGGAGAGAGCATATGTTTTCCTATAGATTTTGAAATTCAAACCAGTACAGATGGTGAGGAATGGAATGTTGTTCCTGGACAAGTTCATAAGGATTATCCACAACCAGCCAATAACAATACGATAAATTTCTTTTTCGAAGAAACATTGAATACGCAATATGTGAGGATTCGTGCAACCAAGTTGAGAGCTTTACAAGGAGGTCCAAACTACATGTTTCAGTTAGCAGAGTTTCACATAGCTGAATCAAATGTGGTTGCAACGGCATCAAGTGAGTGGGCGGCTGCAGGAGGCTTACGCGCTGCATATGTTATGGATGGTGATGTTGGAACCTACTGGGCTTCGAGTAATGATGGGCTTGAAGATAAGGTTGAGTGGATTGCTCTTAATTTAAATGAAAGTATAACTATAGCGAAGGTCACCCTTACGCCTCGGGTTCATGGAACATGTTTTCCTGTAGATTTTGAAATTCAAACCAGTACAGACGGTTTGAAATGGACTACTGTGCCAGGTCAAACATTTTTGGATTACCCAAAACCCTTGCGAAACGCTCCTATAGATTTTAAATTTCAATCAACAGTCAATGCCAGACATATTAGGGTATTTGTAACCAAAACCAGAGATTTAAATACCGACGGTAAATATATGATTCATTTGGCAGAATTCAGTGTGAATGATTAACTGTTAAATTTTAGATAACCATATGTCAAACCATTAAATAAACAATAAACAAAGTAAAAAAAGGGAGCTTATGAACCTAACAAAAATATGTTGAATTATTAACTCAATAAAAAAATAGAACCATGAAAACAATAACTACATTTTTATTCTCGATAATGCTAAGTACAGTAGTACATAACTCGTATGCACAAACGATATCTTCTTCATCTGTTTGGCAACCTACAGATAATTACGGTGAAATTATAGATTTGTCTCCGTTAAATGCAGCGGATGGTAATATTGGTTCTTATTGGGCATCTATGAACGGTACCAAACAAATTAGAGAAGAATGGATTGCTTTAGACTTAGATGTAATGAAGACTATTTCTAATATAACCTTAACACCTCGGAGTCAAGGACAATGTTTTCCTGTAGATTTTAAAATTCAAACCAGTACAAATGGTGAGAATTGGAGTGTTGTATCTGGACAGGAGTATGAAAATTATACAAAACCAACATCCGGTACTCCATTAGACTTTGTCTTTGTTTCGCCAATCGAAACGCAACACATAAGAGTATGGGCCACGAAATTAAGAGATTTAAATACAGGCAGTAATTATATGTTTCATTTAGCAGAACTAGGTGTTACGCAAATAGCAGAGGGTTTCTCCGCTTCAACGGACAATGGTGAAATTAACCCTGTTACATATGCACATGATAATGACACCAACACGTGGTGGTCTTCTAATGGATATAATTCAGTGGAAACACAAAACGATGAATGGATCGCTGTAAACTTAGGTGATATGAAAACTATTGATAAAATAACCTTAACACCTCGAGGTAACTCATCGATTAGTTTCGGTTTTCCTGAAGCTTTTAAGATTCAAACCAGTACAAATTTTATCGAATGGCATGATGTTTCTGGGCAAGTTTATACGAATTATACAAAACCAGTTAACAATAATCCAATAGTATTTTCATTTTCTGAAGTATATACACAGTTTATAAGAGTTCTTGCTACCGAATTATCGGACCTGTCTGGAGAGGGTAAAAATTACAGGTTTCAATTAGAAGAATTTGACGTTCACGAAACGGGCGATAGCCTAAATATAAAAAAGGAAGTATCTACAGTTGTAAAAGTTTATCCGAATTCTGTAATCGATAATTTAAATATCATAGGTATTACACCAGGCGTTTTAATAGAGTTGTATGATCTTTCTGGCGTATTAGTTAGCAGTTTTATTTCGGAATCCGATACACATACAGAAGATATATCCTTTTTAACAGCAGGAGTATACCTCCTAAAAAGCACTAATATGGACGGAAGTACATCTTATCATAAGATTATAGTTGAATAGTTTAAGAATCTTGGTCTTTTTATGTAAGTCAGTAGATTTTCAAACATGACTAAGATTTTTATAAACCTAAATAATCAATACAACCAGGACAATCGCTCCCCTATTTAGCAGATTATGTAGTTTAAATAAAAAAATAATGAAGTCTATCCTATTCATTTTTGTGTTGTTTGAATCCATCTCTGCATTTCATTTCTTACGGGAATAAAATTTATTTCAAAAAAATGGCAAACTCACCATAGTACATTAAATTTTACTCAAAAATCCCCTAATATAATTTTGATTATGGCTGATGATTTGGGTTGTTCTGATTTGGGTTGATTGGTGGGGAAATTGATACACCAATCTTGATAAGATGGCAGCGGAAGGGTTAAGCTATACAAAGTTTAGGGTGACGCCCATGTGTATGCTTTCTAGGGTCGCTATGCTTTCAGGAATGCCATTTGTAACTGCTGGGAATAAATGAAAAGCCTCAAAAGACGGGTGAATTAGAAACTCGAGTATTGTTCAATCACAATGATGCCCCTGCTCAAATCAATAATTTATATTTCAATGAGAAATATCAGTCAAAAAAAATAGCGTTGGATGTTTTGGTAAACCAGTGGGTCAAAAAATATGGCGTTAAAAATTATACATCAGCTGATCTTTTGAAGCTAAAACCATTGTTATGGCATCGACAAAACTATACGATTAGGCCTATAGATTTGCTTAATAATGGTAAAAAGTATTGATGGATTGTGTAAAGAACATAATTTTTTTGTCCTGTAATCTAAAAGTTTAAAAATCAAATAATTCAACCACTAATAATAAAATAAATTCAGGGATGTTAAAAACTATAAATAATCTTATGACAACATGTAAATGCAAGATTCTAATTCTGATTTGCAGTTTTGTATTTGCAGCTTCATGCAAAACAAAATCCAATGATGCATCAAGCAATGTTGCGTGGAAAACAGAGATTTTAACAAAGCATACAGGTGATATAGAAAGAGAATATGTACCAGCAAAAAGGATTATTTGGACCTCTAAAGGCGATAAAAGTTCAGTCAAAGGTGCTAATAGGTTGCTTGAAAAAGGTACTGGTCAAGCAATTTTAAGTCGAGATACGTTTTGTACGATGTTAAGTGATTCCAAGTCAAAGGCCTCCATTGTTTTGGATTTTGGTAGAGAGTTGCATGGTGGTTTGCAAATTATTACAGGACAATACGCTGAGAACAGACCCGTAAACTTACGTATTCGGTTTGGCGAGTCTGTGGGAGAAACAATGGCAGAAATAGGAGGTGTAAGTAATGGTAATGCAAGAAACGATCATGCGATAAGAGACTGGAATATAAAAGTTCCTTGGTTGGGAAAAATCGAATTGGGCAATACAGGTTTTCGATTCGTTCGTATTGATGTTTTGGACGCGGATATAGAACTAATAATCAAAGAGGTAAATGCTATTTCCGTACTAAGAGACATTCCCTATTTGGGTTCTTTTAATTCTGATAGTGAACGTTTAAATAAAATATGGAAAACAGGTGCTTATACGGTACATCTAAATATGCAAGATTATTTGTGGGATGGTATCAAAAGAGATCGGTTGGTTTGGGTGGGAGATATGCATCCTGAAGTCAATACAATAAATGCTGTTTTTGGGAACTCGCCATTGGTTCCGAAGACGATGGATCTCTCAAAAGCCATAACACCTCCAACCGCCTGGATGAATGGAATTAGTTCCTATTCACTATGGTGGCTAATCATTCAATATGACTGGTATCTTGCAAACGGTGATTTGGAATATCTTAAAGAACAAGAGGGGTATATCGTTAAACTTGTCGAAAATTTAACAAAGTATATCGACCCAATAAATGGAGAAGTTTTAAATGGCATGCGTTTTTTAGATTGGCCTACAAAAGGGAATGAAAAGGCGGTGCACATGGGATTGAATGCATTATTTTCAATTGCAATGGATAAAACCGCTAAACTTGGAATATTTATAGAGAATGCAGCGCTAGAGGAAAAATGCAAAAAAGCCAAATCTGTTTTAGATGCGCATGTTCCCGAATTGGTAGAAAACAAACAAGCCAATGCCTTGACTATTTTAGCGGGAAATGGGAATAAAAACAATATTGATAAAATTAAAAAAGGAGGCGTTGCAGGAATTTCTGCATTTTATGGATATTATGTTCTTGAGGCACTTGCAGAAAGTGGTGAAATTGATATTGCAATGGCTATAATTGATGCCTTTTGGGGAGGAATGCTAGACATGGGAGCAACTTCATTTTGGGAGGAATTTGAGTTGTCTGAAAAAGAAATTAGTGGAAGAATAGACGAGTTACCCTCTGATAAATTAAAAAATTACCATGCTGAAACTGGGCGTGATTGCTATATAGGCTATAGACGCAGTCTATGCCATGGTTGGGCAGCAGGACCAACACCTTGGTTGTCTAAATACGTATTGGGAATACAAATTATGGAGCCTGGTGCGAGGAAGGTAAAGATTGAACCCCATTTAGGAAAATTAAATTGGGTAGAGGGATCTTACCCAACTCCTTTGGGTATCATCCGTGTAAGACACGAAAAATTAGCATCAGGAGAGATACAATCGGAGATTAACTTACCAGAAGGAATTGAGTTGATAAACTAATTAAATAATACTATGGAACACAGATTTTTTTATACGGTATTGTCACTATTCGCATTGGTTTCTATAAGCTTTAAAGTTTTAGATATTCCTAAAAAAGAAGTTGACAGTAAAAAGCCCAATATTATTGTCATGCTTACGGATGATCAAAGATATGATGCACTTAGTTATGCAGGTAACACCTTGTTAAAAACACCAAATATTGACGCTTTAGCAAAGCAGTCCGTTTATTTTAAAAATGGTTTTGTAACGACACCTATTTGCTGTGCGAGTAGAGCCAACGTGTTAACAGGTCAGTATGCGAGTCGTAACGGTGTTCCAGACTTTTTTAGTCCTATAAATTTAGAAACTACCTATCCCGCAAAACTTAGAGAGAATGGTTATTATACTGGTTTTATAGGAAAATGGGGAACCTTAGAAAGAGATACGCTATATTTTGAAAAAAGTGCCAAGTTATTCGATTTTTGGGCTGGTTCAATGGGACAAGCAAACTATTGGCACGAAAGAGATTGTAACTATGTGAGGAATAATGGCACATCAGAAAAGCTTTCTTTTTACTGTGACTGTCCAAAGGATAAGAGAGGAGTTTCAGGCGAAGGGATTCGTGTTGGGAAAGCAAATATAAAAGATCCAATACATTTATCTACGGAGATAATTCCTCTTAAAATGAAGCGGTTTTTAGAGCAAAGGGACGATAAAAAGCCATTTTGTATGTCTATAAGTTTTAAAGCTCCTCACGGTCCTTGGGGGGATTTTGACAAACAATATAAAACAACGTATAATGGTAAGAAAATGCCGATTGCTAGTTCAGTTGATTTGAAAGACGCAATGAGTCGTCCAGATTTTTTAAGAGTTTCACTGAACGGGAATAATATGATTAATCAAGTAAAAAGTAAAAATAAACTGAACGGAAGACTTCAAAATTCGATGAGAAATTATTATCGATTAATTAATGGTATAGACAATTCTATTGGGCAAATTGTGGAAGAACTGAGAAATAGAAACTTACTTGAAAATACGATTATCATATTTCTTTCAGATAATGGTCAATTTATGGCAGAGCACGGTTTCCACGGAAAATGGCTGATGTATGAAGAGTCAATTAGAGTTCCTTTTTTTATTTATGATCCTAGAAATCCTACCTCAAAAAAGGAAAGGTTCTCCGATGACATGGTATTGAGTATAGATGTTGCGCCTACGGTTTTAGAATATGCGGGTGTGAAAATCCCAAACTCTATGCAAGGAAAAAGTTTAGCCAATTACAATGCTAAAAAAAGAAAGCCTTTTAGAAATGAAATATTTGTTGAACATATGTATGGCCATGGGAAAGGGAAAAACCATATAGAGCGTTCATGGTGTATCAGAACCGATAAATTCAAATATATCAAATATAAAGATCAAACAGGACCGATATCTGAGGAGTTGTATGACTTAGAAAATGACCCTTTGGAAATGCATAATATTTCAAATCTTCATCGTAATAAAAATAGATTGATAGAGTTTAGAAAATCCTTGGATGCTTATCTAATTCGTGTAAAATAATATAATTATGTCTATAAATAATATATCGCTGGCCTTTGTTATATTGCTTATTGTACTTTCTGTACATGCCCAAGTAACATTGACAAAGAATCACTTTAAAGTCACTACAGGCAACGAGTTCTGTGATAATTATTCCGGGATTCAACATAAAAAGGGAAAAGAAAATTTAGATCAAAAATTTGTGGGTCTTTTTTATTGGAGCTGGCATCAAAAACCATTTATTAATGTCGAGCCTGTAAATATAACGCATATAATATCGCAACATCCTGACGCGATTAATGATTATAATAATTCAGTATGGCGTCGCGGAGGACGTTATCATTGGGGAGAGTCAATTTATGGATATTACATTAGTACCGACAAATGGGTGTTGAGGAAACACGCTGAAATGCTTGCTGATGCTCAGGTAGATGTAATTGTCTTTGATACTACGAATTCTCCGTGGTTATGGGATGCGTCGGTGGAAGCCATTGGAGCGGTTTGGAAAGAAGCAAAAAGAGATGGTATTGCTGTTCCTGCAATTGCTTTTATGATGCCGTTTACTCCGCATGACAAATCAAAAGAGATGATAGAAAGATTGTACAACGAGGTGTACAAAAAAGAAAAGTATAAAGATTTTTGGTTTTACTGGAAAGGCAAACCTTTACTTATGGGCTATAACGATAATGTGAGTCAAGAAGTAAAATCTTTTTTCACTTTCAGAGCCCCCAAAGGAAGTTATAAGAAACTTCCAGAGCATAAAATTCGGGCAGATCATTGGGGCTGGTGTGAAGTTTACCCACAAAATCAATTCGTAAAATCTAATTCCTCTTCAGGTTTTGAACAAGTTACAGTCTCAGTGGCTCAAAATGCTACAAAAAAGCTAATGCCGGCTGCTATGAATGACAAAAATCAAGTGTTTGGAAGGAGCTATACCCATAAGAATGGGATGAGTACAACAAAAGGAGCTGTAAATAAAGGTTTGAATTTTCAAGAACAATGGGACCGAGCGATGGCTCTAGATCCTGAGTTTATATTTGTAACGGGATGGAATGAATGGACTGCGGGTAGGTATAAAACCTGGCAAGGAACTACAAATGCTTTTCCAGATCAGTTTACCCAAGAATATAGCAGAGATATTGAACCCATGAAAGGTGGTCATGGTGATAATTATTATGTTCAATTTGTAAAAAATATTCAAAAATTTAAAAAACAGGATAATCTAGAAGAAAATTACACATCTTCAACGATAAACTTAGATGGGAATTTTGATGATTGGGAGAATGTACTTCCAATATACAAAGATCCTATCGATCAATTTCCCCACAGAAACTCAAGAGGCTACGGTTCTAAATGGTATATGAACAATTCAATTGTGAATGATATTGTTCAAACAAAAGTGAGTATAGATGAATTTTTTGTTCATTTTTTTGTAAAAACAAAGAAACAACTACAGATCATAAATGAGCAATCAATGATTCTTTTTATCGATGTGGACCGCAATAAAGATACAGGTTGGGAAGGGTATGATTTTAGGATCAATAGAGATAAAAATAATCTTAAAAATTGCGTTTTAAGTTTTCATAAGGAGGGATTCAACTGGGACAAACAGTTAGGTATAGCATATGAGACCAACGGAAATATGCTGGAATTAAAAATACCGAAACAGTTGTTTAAATCTAATATTTTAAATTTTGAGTTCAAGTGGTGGGATAATAGTACTCAAAAAATTACGTCAGCGATTGATTTTTATGTCAATGGTGACTGTGCACCTTCAGAATATTTTAATTATACATACAAACCGAATAATTGAATTTAGTAAAAATGAAGAACATCATATTGTTAGTGATTTTAAGTGTTTGCTCTCATTTGAGTAGTGCACAAATACATGTATCAGATTATGATGTAAAATTTGATGGAACTGGTCTTGAAACCAATCACATTGGTTTTCAAAACGCAATTGATGATGCCCATAAACTGGGAAAAAGCGTTTTTATTGCTCCAGGAAAAATTAAGCTTTCGGGTAGTTTATCCGTTCCAAAAGATATGGTAATCAATGGATCGGGCATAGCTTCTACCACTATTATTTTTTTAGGCACATCTGGAAGCGTTTTTAAAGGTGAAAATGGATTTTCAATACACCATTTGGAAATATCAAATACAAAATATAGAGAAAAATCGCGTGCAATTCAGTGCAATGGAGGAAAGTTAAATGCATCTTTCCTTCAAATATCTCACAATTGGGATGTTGGTATAGAATGTTCTAATTGTACAACGGTAAATATACAAGCTTGTAAAGTACTTGGAAGGCCTGACAATGAAAGTGGTATTAAATTTAACGGTACTTCTTCTGAGATAAAGATTACCGATACTTTTGTACAAAATTTTGTAAACGGGATTCTAATCAATGGA
>JBMZVD010000024.1:0-27156 GCA_049625305.1 Flavicella sp. | reverse complement strand
AAGAGGTATGGCTTACAGAATACCATGTAGGAGGTTTTGGAGGCGCTGTTCGATCTTACAGGTTGAGGTATTCTTATTTGGGAGCATTGTTTGCATCTAATTTTATGATGAAACTCTTTGCTAGCCCTCAAGTTAGTATTGGTAGTTGGCATTCTATGGTTCAGATGTTGAGATATCCAAAAACAGTTGGAAAGCAGTTAGATAAGAATGCAACCTTTAAAAAAACGGTTAACTATCATTTTTTTAAAGCTTTTAAAACACCCGTTAAAAATTCCACACACTTTGTTGAGGCTCATGTAAGCAATGCAAAAGGCTACAAAGGAGTAGGGAAGTATACTGCACAATATTCTGACGTAGAGACAGGTGTGTTTTATAATCCCAAAACAGGAAAATGTTATGTGATGCTTTTTAATAAGTGGGAAAACACCTACAATGTAGAACGAAGCAATATTGAGTTCGCAATAGATGGTCACATACAAAATAGTTTCACAATACTGCCTGATACGAATTTAGATTATTCAACGGCATTGTGTTCAGAAACGACTTTTTCAAGAGTTTTTTCCTCTCAGAGAACAGATACATTTGCAATTCCTCCTTTTTCCATGACTATTATCGAATGTCAACGAAATTAGGTTTTAACTGTTTTAAATGTAGCAATTGATACGACCTCTCTTCTTTTAGAAGAATACTAGTATTGCTGCTGAAAGCTTCGTAATTTTACAATAGAATAATTCAAAGATTCACATGAACAAAAGATTGACAGCATTGATTACCGGAGCCACATCTGGAATTGGAAAAGCAACAGCAGAAATATTTGCACAAAATAACATACGATTGATATTGTGTGGTAGACGTAAAGAAAGACTTTTGGAATTGAAAGAAAACCTTTCAAGTAAAACAGAAGTTTATACATTGGATTTTGATGTGTCCAACAAAGATGATGTCTTTGATGCAATAGCTTCACTACCCAATAAATTTTCATCCATTGATATTTTGGTCAATAATGCTGGTAATGCTCACGGTTTATCTCCAATCCAACATGGAGATCTCAAAGATTGGGAGGCAATGATTGACAGCAATATAAAAGGATTGCTTTATGTGACCAAAGCCATCAGTCCTCAAATGGTTGCAGAAAAAAAAGGGCACATCATCAATATAGGCTCTATTTCTGCAAAGGAGGTTTATGAAGGGGGAAATGTATATTGCGCTACAAAACATGCGGTGGACGCCCTCAACAAAGGAATGCGTATGGATCTGAGTAAATATGGAATTCGTGTTTCTGCCATACATCCTGGTCTAGTAGATACGGAGTTTTCGACAGTTCGTTTCAAGGGAGATAAAGAAAGAGCAGATGCCGTTTACAAAGGTTTTACCCCTTTGTATGCAGAGGATATTGCTGATTTGATTCATTTTGTGGTGACACGTCCTTATCATATTAATATTTCGGATGTTCTAATTTTACCGACCGCTCAAGCTTCTGGGACTCAAATTCATAAAACGCTGTAGGATGGTCAACAAGCGACTTTTGATACGAAATCTTCTCAATCACAATGATGAGAATACGTTTTTCGATAAAAAGCGCAAAATTGACTTGGACTCAAAGGAAGGAAAAGCAAAGTTTTTAAAGCATATTTGTGCTTTGTCTAATTCCAATCCATACAACAAAGCTTTTATTGTGGTAGGAATAGACGATGATACCAATACTTTGTTGGGGGTCGACTTTTTTGACGACAGTCGGATTCAGGATTTGATTAATTCTTGTTTGGTCAACTCTCCCAAAATTACCTATGAAAACATATCATTTTCTTCTTTACAACGTCATAAAGTAATCGCTTTGGTGACCATCTATCCATTGCCAGGACTTACTTTTTTAAAGAAAAATTATTGGAAGTATAACAAAGGCATGGTTTTCTATCGTAAAGGTAGTACCTCTACTGTAGCTTCCTCTAAAATTATTCCAAACAGACATAATAAGGGATTGGTAAACCGACTGGAAAAATCATCGAGCAATACTTTAGAATTGACACTTCAGGGAGTTTGTGATTTTATGGCTTCACATCCTCCAGAACGTGAACCCAGATTCCAAGTTTTTAAAGACTCCTTTGTGTTGTGTTGGGCAGGAGAAAAAGTGATTGATGAAGGTAAGGTCTACTATAAAAGGGTAGATATTCAACTCGTGAAAGAACAGGTAAGTTTGTTTTATTCAACCTTAGATAGGGTGCAAATTCAATTTGGGAAAGATGCATTTGTTGTCACAGAATATGTGAGTTTGGGGATTGAAAATATCCATTCATATTACCCTTTAGAAAAGACAGTCTTTCACTTTAAAGACAATGGAAAACATGTGATCATAAAAGAGTTTTTGTTTGAATGCCCCAATTTTGACAGAAGACATTTACATCATGTGTTTAACTCAAATACAGCAATATTAAAAAAGTTAGAAGCAGGTTGTCCTTTAGAAACGTTTGATTTAGAGGTTCTTAAAGGGTTTCCCAATACCTATTTGATATGTTCGCTTCATGGTTTTGAAAAGGCTAAAGAAAATCTAAAATCAGCGAGAAAATTTTTGAAAAACTTAGACGATAAGTTACCATATATTAAGTACAAAGAGGCCATGAGAGTATTACGTAAGGTAAAATATAAGTAGACAAATCACCCCGCTATACACCGTTTTTTTTGCGAGTTTAATAATTGTTGTACAGTAGTAAGTTCTTCATTTACAGTATTTATTATATGGGATCCCTACTGAATTAGGCTTCTTTTTTTTTTATAAAATTACTGTTTCTCAATAGACAGAAAATATGTAATTTCGCAACTCAATTGAATACAAGCAAAAATGAGTGCAAAATTTAGAGAACACAAAGGTTTAAGTTTAACAAATATCGCTGCTGAAACAGCACAATTTTGGAAAGACAATGACATCTTTCAAAAGAGTATTAGTAGCAGAGAAGGCAAAGAGCCTTATGTGTTTTTTGAAGGACCACCCTCGGCCAATGGGCTTCCGGGAATACACCATGTCATTGGTAGAACAATCAAAGATATTTTTCCACGCTATAAAACTATGAAAGGTTTTAAAGTGCAGCGAAAAGCAGGTTGGGATACCCACGGTTTACCTGTCGAGTTAGGTGTTGAAAAAGAGCTTGGAATCACCAAAGAAGATATTGGTACTAAAATTACTGTTGAAGAATATAACGATGCTTGTAGAAAGGCAGTAATGAAATATACCGATGTTTGGAACAATTTAACTGAAAGAATTGGATATTGGGTAGATATGGAAGATCCATATGTTACTTACAAACCTAAATATATGGAATCTGTATGGTGGTTGTTGTCCGAGATGTACAAGAAGGATTTGTTGTATAAAGGGTATACCATCCAACCTTATTCACCAAAAGCAGGAACTGGTTTGAGTTCACACGAAATCAACCAACCTGGAGCTTACCAAGATGTCACTGATACCACAATTATAGCACAGTTCAAGGCACTCAAAAACACCTTACCCGGAACTCTGCAAGGAATTGAAGGAGATGTTCATTTTTTGGCATGGACAACAACACCTTGGACTCTACCCTCAAATACAGCTTTGACTGTTGGAAATAAAATTGATTATGTTGTAATTCAGTCTTTCAACCAATATACTTTCGAGCCGATCAATGTGATTCTTGCAGATGCATTGGTTAAAAAACAGTTTTCAAAAAAGTATTTTGTTACAGAGGATGATGAGGCTTTCAATGCGTATCAACCAGGCGATAAAAAAATTCCATACAAAGTTGTTGGAACCTATAAAGGTGCAGATTTGGTGGGAGCGAAATACGAACAATTATTGCCTTTTGTGCAACCATACCAACATCCAGAAAACGCATTTAGAGTAATCGCCGGAGATTTCGTAACTACAGAAGATGGTACTGGAATTGTACATACAGCTCCAACCTTTGGTGCAGACGATGCAATGGCAGCAAAACAAGCCAATCCGGAAGTACCTCCTATGTTGGTCATGGATGCCAATGAAAATCCTATTCCTTTGGTGGATTTACAGGGTAAATTTATTTCAGAGGTAGGCCCTTATGCTGGTAAATATGTTAAAAACGAATACTACAATGAAGGGGAAGCGCCAGAACGTTCAGTAGATGTTGAGATTGCGATTCAATTGAAAGAAGAAAACAAAGCATTTTTAGTAGAAAAATACAAGCACAGCTATCCTCATTGTTGGAGAACAGACAAGCCGGTTTTGTATTATCCATTAGACTCTTGGTTTGTAAAAGTAACCGAGCAAAGAGATAAAATGTTCGGTTTAAACGAAACCATCAATTGGAAACCAAAATCAACGGGTGATGGTCGTTTCGGAAACTGGTTAAAAAATGCGAACGATTGGAACTTGTCCCGTTCTCGTTATTGGGGAATACCATTGCCTATTTGGAGAACAGAAGACGGAACTGAAACTACGGTTATAGGTTCTGTGGAAGAGTTGAAAGTAGAAATTCAAAAATCGATTGAGGCAGGTGTAGCTTCAAAAGATATTTTTGAAGACTTTGTTGTGGGAGATATGTCTGAGGAAAACTATGCAAAGTTGGACTTACACAAAAACATTGTAGATCAAATCACTTTGGTTTCACCGTCTGGAAAACCAATGAAGCGAGAAGCGGATTTGATAGATGTATGGTTCGACTCAGGTTCTATGCCGTATGCACAGTGGCATTACCCTTTCGAAAACAAAGATTTAATTGATGATAATAAGTTTTACCCTGCTGACTTTATCGCAGAAGGGGTAGATCAAACACGTGGGTGGTTTTATACTTTACATGCCATTAGCAGTATGGTTTTTGATTCAGTTGCTTATAAAAATGTAGTTTCTAATGGACTTGTATTAGACAAACACGGAAAGAAGATGTCCAAGCGTTTGGGCAATGGAATTGACCCTTTTGAAACTATGGATAAATTTGGTCCTGATGCAACGCGTTGGTATATGATTTCCAATGCGAACCCATGGGATAATTTAAAATTCGATATTGATGGGATTGACGAAGTTAGAAGAAAGTTCTTCGGAACACTTTACAATACCTATTCATTCTTCTCACTTTATGCCAATCTTGACAACTTTACTTATTCAGAAGCTGAAATTGCCATTTCAGAGCGTCCAGAGATTGACCGTTGGATTCTTTCAGAATTGAATACGTTGGTTCAAAACGTAGATGGTTTCTATGCTGCATACGAGCCAACAAAGGCCGCAAGGGAAATTCAGGATTTTGTTTCTGAAAATTTGAGTAATTGGTATGTACGTTTGTGTAGAAGACGTTTTTGGAAAGGTGAATATGCACAAGATAAGATTTCTGCATACCAGACACTTTACACGTGTATGCTTACTGTGGCTAAGTTAGGAGCTCCAATTGCACCGTTTTTTATGGATAATTTGTATAAAGACTTAACTTCGGCTGTTGCAGGAAGTCACGAGGAGTCAGTTCACTTAGTAGATTTTCCGGTTGCAGATAGTTCAATTATTGATGGTGATTTGGAACGAAAAATGCAAAAGGCACAGCAAATATCTTCTATGGTTTTGTCATTGCGTAAAAAAGAGATGATAAAGGTTAGACAACCTTTACAAAGAGTGATGATACCTGTTTTGGATGAAAGAGATCGTGAAGATATATTGGCTATCCAAGATTTGATTATTTCAGAGGTAAATGTAAAAGAAATTGAATTGATAGATGATGCTTCAGGTATTTTGATTAAAAATATCAAGCCAAACTTTAAAGTTTTAGGACCGAGGTTTGGAAAAGAGATGCGTTTTGTAGGAGCTGCTGTCAAAGATTTTTCGCAAGAAGATATTGCTACTCTAGAAAAAGAAGGAAAAATTTCTTTAGAAATAAATGAAAAAGTTGTAGATTTAACCATCAATGAGGTTGAGATTTCTTCACAAGACATTGAAGGATGGTTAGTTGCAAATCAAGGTGGTTTGACCGTTGCCTTAGATGTTCAAATATCCGATGTTTTGAAAAAAGAAGGAATTGCAAGAGAATTGATAAACAGAATTCAAAACATGCGTAAAGACGCAGGTTTTGAAGTTACAGATCAAATTCAGTTGACAATTGAAGACAACGCAGTTTTAAGAGAAGCTATTTCTGAAAACGAGGCTTATATAAAAAGTGAAACCTTGACAAAAGAATTGTTATTCAATAGTGTAGTTGATGAAGCAATAGAGATTGAATTTGATGCCATCAAAACCAAACTAAAAATCAACAAAATCTAACACTATGGAAAACATTAAAGTTCAATATGGAGAGAAAGACTTGGAGGAATTCAAATCTATTATTTTAAAGAAAATAGAAAGAGCTCAACAAGATCTAGAAATTCTAAACAGTGCCTACAAGAATAATAGTGCAAATGGAACGGATGATACTTCTCCAACTTTTAAGGCTTTCGAAGAAGGGGCAGAAACCATGGCTAAAGAAGCCAATGTTCAATTGGCGATTCGTCAAGAAAAGTTTATCAGAGATCTTAAAAATGCATTGTTGCGTATCGAAAATAAAACATACGGTGTGTGTCGTGCAACGGGTAACTTGATTCAAAAAGAAAGACTTAAATTAGTTCCTCATGCTACCTTGAGTATTGAGGCTAAGAAAAAGCAATAATTCAATATAAATTTTATAGGTTCTTCACCTAGCTTGCATATATTTTGAAAAAATCCATTTTAATTATTTTAGCCGTTTTGGCTATCGATCAAATCAGTAAGATTTGGATCAAAACAAATTTTATGTTAGGTGAAGAGATTTATGTTTTTGATTGGTTTCGTATCCATTTTATAGAAAACAACGGAGCCGCTTGGGGTGCAGAAATTGGAGGTAAATCCGGAAAACTTATCTTAACCGTATTTCGATTGTTTGCTATTGTTGGGCTTGGCTATTGGTTGCGAAAGTCAATCGTAAGTAATGCTCACTCACTATTAATAGTTGCAATTTCTCTTGTTTTTTCTGGTGCATTAGGAAATATATTAGACTCTGTTTTTTACGGGGTGATATTCGATCATTCAAATTATCAAGTAGCCTCTATATTTGCAGAAAACAACTACAGTGGTCTCTTTTATGGGAAAGTAGTAGACATGCTATACTTTCCAATGTGGACAGGTATTTTACCTTCTTGGATTCCTAAGTTTGGTGGTCAACATTTTACTTTTTTCAATGCGATATTTAACATAGCTGACGCCGCAATTTCTGTGGGGGTGGGGATCATGGTTGTTTTTGGAAACACATTGTTTCCCAAAGAAGAAGCTTAGCGTTTAGCTTCCAATAATTTCATCAATTTTTTCGTTTATGCGTTCAGGAGAAATACTTCTCATGACATCTTCGTATCCTTCTACAATTTTATTGCCATAAATTGAGGTCGGGATTTTAGGGTATTTTTTTAAATCGGGAATCAAACAGTTGGCAGCTTGCCCAAAAGGAGCAAAACCAGCATATGGGTGTGTTGCGCCCCAAACTGTGACCGTAGGGACGCCATACAATGCTGCAAAATGAGCATTTCCTGAGTCCATACTCAACATGCAATCTAAGTTAGCAATAAGAAGTAATTCTTCATTAAGAGACACTTTCCCGGCAATACTATAGGTGTTTTTATAGGAAGCTTCAATTTTTTCTAATAAAGCTTGTTCTTTCTTTCCTCCACCAAATAAAAGGAGTTTGCTGTTTTCTCTTTGCGAATAATTTTCTATTACTTGTTCCATCAAATCCAAAGGATAGGTCTTAGCTACATGTTGAGCAAACGGTGCGATGCCAATCAGTTTTGTATGTTCATTTTTTTCACCAATAATTTCGGTCAATTTTTGAGTAACTCCTTTTTCCTGTCGCTTTACAATAGCATCTAATACAATAGAATATCCCAATTTTCTAAATACATCTGCATACCTTTCATGAGTTGTTTTAAGTTGTTTGAAAACTTTATTTTTGGCTCTTGTCAATGCTTTTTTATCAGCTCTTCCTTTATTGATATAGGCAGTTTTTTTATACCAAAACAGGCTGCGAAGAATTTTAGAACGAAGTACATTGTGTAAATCTGCAATGGCATCGATTTTTAGATGTCTTAATTCTTTGTATAGATTGAAGATTCCTAAAAGTCCCTTGTGCTTCTTTTTTGTGTCAATAGCATAGAAGGAAATATTAGGAATTTCTTCAAATAAAGGTTTTAAAAAAGCTCTTGAAAGTACTGTGATTTTTAGATTAGGATTTTGTTGACAAGCAGCTTTAACTACCAATGCTGCCATCGCGACATCTCCCATTGCTGACAAGCGAATGACTAAGATGTGTTTGGTTTGGTTTTTCATGATTGAAATTTCTGCTAAAATACTGATTAATTTAATTTGTCAATACCTGTTTCTGCTCTTGTTTTTAAGTTGTCTTGATCTTTTGTAAGTAATGTTTATCGGGCGTAAAAATGAGTTTTACCCCAATTAAAACAAGTCAACTATCGGTCTGTTTAATTCTTCAAACTCTCATTTAAAATCTTTAAATTTGTCCAACTTTTAGTTTGAATAGTATGATACAATCAATGACGGGCTACGGAAATGCAGTTTTGCAATTGCCAAGTAAAAAAGTAACCATAGAAATCAAGTCTCTCAATAGTAAAAATTTGGATATTCATTCGAGAATTCCTCCTTATTACAAAGAGAAGGACATAGAAATTCGAAAGCGATTGGCTTCCAGCTTGGTTCGTGGAAAAGTTGATTTTTCCATTTTTGTTGAATCTACTTCAGAAACTACACAAACTTCCATTAATAAGCAAGTTGTTGGGAATTACATGGAGGAGCTCAAATCAATATCTCCGGGTGAATCTATAGATTTTTTGAAAATAGCTGTAGAACTTCCGGATGCATTAAAGACAGTTCGTGAAGAGTTTGACCAAGAAGAATGGGAACAAATATCAGGAGCGATAGATATAGCCTTGTCTAAAATAGTTCAATATAGAAAAGATGAAGCACTCTCCTTAGAGGAAGATTTTAAAACGAGAATAGCTAATATTCAAGCATTGTTAGTGCAGGTTGAAGAATTAGATGTTGAGCGTTTGGAACACGTAAAAACTCGATTGAAAAAAGCTGTAAGTGAACTTCAAATTACCATAGATGAAAACCGTTTTGAGCAAGAAGTGATCTATTATTTGGAAAAGCTAGACATTAATGAGGAAAAGGTGCGTTTGGCCAATCATTTGTCTTACTTTTTAGAGGAGTTAGCGAGTCCTACTTCGGATGGTAAAAAATTAGGGTTTATCGTACAAGAAATTGGGAGAGAAATCAATACAACAGGTTCTAAATCTAATTATGCTTCAATGCAGCAGTTGGTTGTGCAGATGAAGAATGAATTGGAGAAAATAAAAGAACAAGTACTTAATATTTTATAATAGTATCAACGAGATTTAAAATTCAGTTATGAATACAGGAAAATTAATTGTTTTTTCAGCTCCTTCAGGTTCGGGTAAAACGACCATTGTAAGGCATTTGTTGACAAAAAGTGAATTAAAATTAGATTTTTCTATTTCAGCTACCTCAAGAAGTCCAAGAGGCAAGGAAGTAGACGGAGAAGACTATTATTTTTTGAGTGCAGCAGATTTTAACAAAAAAGTAGCCGAAAATGCTTTTGTAGAATGGGAGGAAGTTTACACAGACAATTGTTATGGGACACTTCGCTCTGAGTTAGAACGTATTTGGGCATTAGGAAAACATGTGATTTTTGATATTGATGTTATTGGAGGATTGAATATTAAAAAACAATTTCCAGAACAAACTTTGGCAGTTTTTGTAAAGCCGCCTTCAATAGATGAGATGGAACGCCGATTGAGAGCACGACAAACAGATTCGGAAGAAAAGATTTTAGAACGTGTAGCCAAAGCAGAAAAAGAAATTAGTTACGCTCAAAACTTTGATTCGATTTTGATAAATGATTGTTTGGATGACGCAAAAATAGATGCTTACAATATGGTATCTGACTTTGTGAAAAATAAATAAAAAAACAAAGTAATTTCATGAATGTAGGTTTGTATTTTGGCACGTTTAATCCTATTCATATTGGACATTTGATCATAGCAAATCACTTGGTTGAATATTCTGATTTGGACGAGATTTGGATGGTTGTTACTCCGCACAATCCTTTTAAGAACAAAGCAACTTTACTCAGTAATTATGATCGCCTTGAGATGGTTTATTTAGCTACAGATGATTTTGAAAAAATAAAACCTTCAGATATTGAGTTTTCATTGCCTCAGCCATCTTATACGGTAAACACACTAGTTTACATCCAAGAGAAATATCCCAAACATACATTTAGTTTGATTATGGGAGAAGACAACTTGAACAGTCTGCATAAATGGAAAAACTATGAAGAGATAATTCACAATCATTTGATTTATGTATACCCAAGAGTTACTAAAGATTTGGTAAATTCGAACCTCAATATGGAGCGAATTTTTAAAATAGCAGCTCCTATCGTAGAAATTTCATCATCGTCCATTCGTAAGGCTATCAAGGAAGGTAAAAATATCCAGCCATTACTGCCAAAAAAAGTTTGGGAGTATGTTGACAAAATGAATTTTTACAAACGGTAATTTTAAATCTTTTACTTAGTATATTTGTCTACCGACATGAGTAATAAAAAATCAAAAATTAAAGACAAATTAACCAAAGAATTTCGTTTGGTGTTATTGAATGAGGCCTCTTTTGAAGAGCGTTTTTCGTTCAAGCTTACTCGTCTGAATGTTTTTGTTTTTGGTGGTGTGTTCTCTCTTTTTTTAATTGCTTTGACAGGTTTTATAATCGCATTTAGCCCCATCAAGGAATACATCCCAGGATATTCGTCTACCAGCTTAAAGAAAAAGGCAATATCTCTGATTTATAAAGTGGATTCTTTGCAAACGGATCTTGATCGCGTTCGAAAATTTACGGAAGCTATCGTACCTGTTCTCGGGGGAGAAGAATCAGAAATTACGATGAGTTTACCTTATGTGAACTCAGAGGCAGAGAAAGAATTTTATTTAAAATCAGCTGAAAATAAAGACTCTTTAAAAGAATTGGTAACAACACTTAGAAAAGAATTGAGTACAAGCTATCAATCTTTTTTTAAAGGTCAAGTAGATTCTCTACAAAACAAACACATAGCTACAGAGCAATCCATGTCAGATTTGCACAATTCTATTTTGGAGAAGTTAAAAAAGAGGCAAACAGACACGTTGAATAAGTTAAAGATTGCCTTGAAATCTCAAGATCAAAAAATTGCTTCGCTCACTAAAGAAGTATCGCTTCATGCTATAGAAGCGAAACATTCTCTTCAGAATCTTTCTAATACAAACAAAGATATTCTCAAGTCAAATAAAGAAACTTCAGAAAAGCTTAAGCAAGAAGTAACAGATGTTTTGAAAAAAGAATTTACTACCCAAAAAGAAAACTATATCAAAGACTACAATTTGAAGTTAGCTCTTTTGGAAAATAAATTGCGTGCAAAAAATATGACAATAGATAGTTTGGTGTTGTTGAGTCGCAGTTCAGGTGGTCTAAAAATTGGAGAATTAGCAAATGAAAAACCTTTTTCACAAGTGGATCCATCGGAAGAACTACTATTTGAAACGTCAAAAAAAGACTCCTTATTTAGAGAACGGGTCTATCGAGAAGATAGGTATAGTCTTTTTGCCTTTAATTCAAATTCTAATAACACTTCATTTGCAGCACCAGTAAAAGGAGTTATCACTCAAACATATGATGCAAAATCCAAGCACTACGCAGTAGATGTTGCAGTATCGGACAAGACGCCTGTTTTAGCAGTTTCAAATGGAACAGTTTTATTTGCTTCTTGGACTTCTGATACAGGTTATGTTATCGTCATAGAACATACGAATAATTACATTTCAGTGTACAAACACAATAAGGTGGTTTACAGGTCTCAAGGAGATATTGTTAAGACAGGAGAGGTCATTGCAATGGCAGGATCTAGTGGTACATTGAGTACAGGGCCTCATCTGCATTTTGAACTTTGGTACCAAGGTTATGCTGTGAACCCCGTTAATTTTATTGAATTTGAATAATGAGTATTAAATCATCTATAGCTTTAGTTTTAGCAAAACTAACACAAAAAAAAGAGTACAAGAAGGCAAAGCACCCAATTGAAACGCAAGATCGTGTATTCAATAAACTACTAAATGGAGCAAAAGATACAGCTTTTGGTAAAGACCATAGCTTCACAACAATTAAAAGTTATGAAGATTTCAAAAAAGCAGTTCCAGTTGTCGATTATGAAGGTCTTAGGGGCTACGTAGATAGAATGGTAGCCGGTGAAAGTGATGTTCTTTGGAAGGGAAAACCAATTTATTTTGCCAAAACTTCAGGGACTACTTCTGGAGCAAAATACATCCCGATCACAAAAGAATCAATGCCTACTCACATCTCATCTGCGAAAAACGCCTTGTTATTCTACATAGCAGAAACAGGAGACGCCTCTTTTGTGGATGGAAAAATGATTTTTTTACAGGGAAGTCCCATACTAGAAAAAATAAATGGTATCGATCTTGGGAGATTGAGTGGTATTGTGGCACATTATGTTCCTAATTACCTGCAAAAAAATAGAATGCCTAGCTGGGAAACCAACTGTATTGAAGATTGGGAGACCAAAGTCAATGCCATTGTGGAGGAGACTGTAGACCAAGATATGCGTGTTATTAGTGGAATTCCTTCGTGGGTACAAATGTATTTTGAAAAATTACAAGAACGTACAGGAAAAGTTGTTTCCGAAGTTTTCCCTAATTTCAATTTCTTTATATACGGAGGGGTGAATTTTGAACCTTACAAGACAAAATTTGAAAATTTAATCGGCAAAAAAATTGATTACGTGGAATTGTATCCGGCTTCAGAAGGATTTATAGCGTTTCAAGATTCTCAAAATGCCAAAGGAATGATGTTGTTATTAGACAATGGTATTTTTTATGAGTTTATACCTGCCAATGAATTTTACGATGAGAATCCTACTCGTATCTCTTTAAGAGATGTTCAATTAGGTGTCAACTATGTAATCATTCTTAATACTACAGCTGGATTGTGGGGTTATAATATAGGGGATACAGTTGAATTTACAAGTCTAGATCCTCATAGGATTATTGTTACTGGAAGAATAAAGCATTTTATTTCAGCTTTTGGAGAGCATGTAATTGGGAAAGAAGTGGAAAAAGCCATTATCGATGCATGTGATGGGACAGATGTACTGGTAAATGAATTTACCGTAGCTCCACAAGTAACTCCAAAAGAAGGTTTGCCTTATCATGAATGGTTTATTGAATTTGAAAATGAGCCTGATAACATGGAACAGTTTATAGAGAAAATAGACAAGTCCATGCAATCACAAAATATATATTATGCAGATTTGATTGAAGGTAACGTACTTCAAACTCTTAAAGTAAGTAATGTAAAAGTGGGAGGATTTCACGACTATATGAAATCAATAGGAAAGTTTGGGGGACAAAATAAAATCCCTAAACTATCTGACAACAGAAAGATAGCAGACCATTTGACAAACTTTGTAAAATAGACAAGTGCCTGTGAAAAGAATTGTATCAACCAATAGAGGCGATCGCAAAGAAATTGAATGGAAGGGTATTACAATGACCACAGGGATTTTCAAGTATCCTGTTCCGTCTTTGTCTTTGGGGCTTGAAGAACCTCTCGGAGATGCTGTAATTGACCGAAGGTACCATGGTGGGCGAGACAAAGCTGTTTATGCTTACAGTTTGGATCATTACGAATTTTGGAAAGAACGTTATCCAAATTTGGATTGGAATTTCGGTATGTTTGGAGAAAACCTAACTGTAGCTGGTTTAGATGAACAGTATTTGCATATCGGTTCACGCTATAAGGTGGGTACTGCAATCTTAGAAGTGAGTGGACCAAGACAGCCTTGCGTCAAGTTAGGGATGCGTTTTAACGATAGTAAAATGGTCAAAGCTTTTTTGAATACTACAATGTGTGGAGTTTATTTTAGAGTACTCAAAACAGGTGAGGTAAAGCCTAATGATACCTTTACATTGTTAGAAGAAAATAGCAAAGGAATGTCAATTGCAACTGCGTACCTATCAAAAAAAAAGAAGGCTTAGTATTTTAAGCTTGGTTTTATAAATAAAAAAATATAATAAGCATGTCACATCAAGTATCATTAGAATGGAAAGGTAAAATGCATTTTGAATCAAAAGGTCCAGGTGGATCTGTACTTATCGACGGCGTCGAAGAGTTTGGAGGAGAGGGCAAAGGTGTGCGACCTAAAGCGATGATGTTGTCGGCGTTGGCTGGTTGTGCAGGAATGGATATTTCAATGCTGCTAAAAAAAATGCGCGCTGAGGTAGCTCATTTTGCAATTGATGTTACAGGTGAGTTGACAGATGTAGACCCTAAATATTATCATAAAGTCCATGTTGTTTTTAAATTTTTTGGAACAGATTTTAAAACCTCTAAAATAGAAAAGGCAGTTCAATTATCAGTTGAAAAATACTGCGGTGTGATGGAAATGTTTCGACAATTTGCTGAAGTTACTGTGGCTACAGAATACATAGAAAGATAGCGGATGTTTGTAGGGTAAATTATTAAACCCTATCCTATTGATTTTCTTTTTTATATTAACGGATACAATTTTTACTTTACTGGTTGTAAGACTGGTTAAGATACCTCAATACTTTCTTATGCGTTGGAAACTAAAACAGAGTCCTGATAAAAATAAAGTGACTTCACTTGCAAGTGCGCTTCAAGTTTCGAATGTTGTTGCAGAGATATTAGTTCAAAGAGGAATTACTACCTTCGAGGCTGCTAAGGCTTTTTTTCGCCCAAACTTCGAAGCATTGCACGACCCTTTTTTAATGCAGGATATGACTGCTGCTGTAGAGAGAGTAGAGAAAGCTATTGAGGGCGGGGAGCATATAATGGTCTATGGAGATTATGATGTAGATGGAACCACTTCTGTTGCTTTGATGACAACTTACTTAAAAACTCGTTGTGATGCGGTGGTCAGTTATATACCAGATCGCTATGATGAAGGTTACGGTATTTCCTATAAAGGGATTGATTTTGCTTCTGACAACGATATTACTTTGATCATTGCTTTGGATTGTGGTATCAAAGCTATAGAAAAGGTAGCTTATGCTACAGAAAAAGGAATAGATTTTGTGATTTGTGACCATCATAGACCTGGAGCTAGCATTCCAAATGCAGTAGCCGTTTTAGACCCAAAACGTGAAGATTGTCAGTATCCCTTTGATGAGTTATGTGGATGTGGTGTGGGGTTTAAGTTGATCCAAGCACTAACACAGCGACAAGGTCTCCCTTTTGAAACACTTATACCATATTTAGACCTTGTAGCAACGGCTATAGCAGCTGATATTGTTCCAATGGTAGGAGAAAACAGGGTACTAGCATATCATGGCTTAAAAGTAATCAATTCGGCTCCTAGACCAGGAATTAAGGCTATTGTAAAGCAATTAGATAAAAAAGCATTGAGTATTACTGATGTCGTATTTGTAATAGCTCCTAGGATTAATGCGGCTGGTAGAATGAAACACGGTCTGCATGCGGTTGAACTTCTTTCTGAAGCGGATATCGAATTGGCTTCAAAGTATGCAGCTGACATTGATAGCTACAATACAGAACGCAGATCATTGGATAAGAAGATCACTGAAGAAGCCTTAGCTCAGCTAGTTGAAAACAACGAGGAAAATGCAGCTACTTCTGTCGTTTTTCAGGAAGATTGGCACAAGGGGGTCATAGGTATTGTAGCTTCTCGACTCATTGAAAACTATTACCGGCCTACTTTGGTTTTTACCAAAAGCGGGCAAAAATTAGCGGCTTCTGCACGTTCTGTAAAAGGCTTTGATGTTTACAATGCACTTGAAGCGTGTAGTGAATACATAGAGCAGTTTGGAGGACACAAATACGCTGCAGGATTGACTTTGCTTCCTGAAAATTACGAGCCATTTAAGAAGAAGTTTGAAGCGGTAGTCAAAGCTACCTTAGCTGAAGCATTGAGAGAACCAGAAATAAGTATTGATGGGACTTTGTTTTTATCTGATATTGACGCCAAACTCTATAGAATTATCGATCAGATGGCTCCTTTTGGGCCTGGAAACATGCGTCCAGTATTCATGGCTAGAGGTTTGAGAGACAATGGTTTTGGAAAACAAGTAGGCGCTGATAAGTCACACCTCAAATTAAATATCATATCAGGAGCTGATCACAAAACCTACAGTGCTATAGGTTTTGGTTTGGGGGAAAAAAACACTATGGTAAAAGCAGGTACTCCTTTTAAGGCTGCTTTTACCATAGATGAAAATCACTGGAACGGAAATACTACGATACAATTGTCTTTAAAAGACTTGCAAGAAGATACCGTTTAGATTTGTTTTTTAGCTGTCTTTATGGAACACACCCATCAAGTTACCGTACCTGTGGTAATTTACCGATCGGTTTTGCTCTGTCAAGTAATTCAACCATTCGAAACGTCCAAAATTACTCGGTTTGTCACTGTATATATTGATGCTTTTATTGTGACAGTATTGTAAAAATGAAGTTGCGATTCTCTTTGGATTCAACACACGTAATACGATATCATGTGAAAGTGTTTCCTGTATTTTATCCAAGCTATCTACTACAATAGCAGTTGGAAATTTATCGCTTTTTTCTAGTGTATATGCTTTTACAGGAACCTTTAAAATTTCACCTATAGCCACCACTTTTTCAAAGTCATCAGCCGCTACTTTGTCATCTAAACTAACCAAGATTTGTTTTGGTTTTAAGTAGGTGTTGTTGTTGTGTTGTCCTCTTAGTTTTGCAAAATCAACTTCGTTTGAAAATAGCTCATTGTAGGTCTCTTTGTAGTCAGTTACAACTTTAGAAAGCGTCATTTTCTTTTCTTGACGTTTTAAAAACTGTGCGATATAGTTTGGTCCACCAGCTTTCATTCCAAAACCAAAACTAGACGCTTTCATTCCTCCGAAAGGTTGTCTCTGGACAATAGCTCCAGTTGTAGACCTGTTGGCATATAAGTTTCCTGCTTTGATATTTTCAAGCCAGTATTTTACTTCTTTAGGGTCCAAACTTTCAATTCCTGATGTCAATCCAAAATCGGTACCATTTACAATCTTTACAGCTTCTTTTAAATTCGAAGCTTTCATAACAGACAGTATAGGTCCAAACATTTCATTGTTGTATTCAAAATCTTCTGTTGTAATACCCCATTTGATTCCAGGACTTAAGAAGTAATTTCCTTTAAGCACTGGTTTTACTAACCATTGTTCCTCAGGAGTATTTTCAATACTTTGTTTTAATTTATCATTGATACTGACTGCTAATGGACCAAAATCCGTATCGAATTCCCATGGATTTCCGTGGGTTTTACTTTCCGTACAATCTTTAAGCAATGTTTTGAAATGAGAATCGTTGAACACTTCTTCTTCCAAAATCAATAAAGAAGTAGCAGAGCATTTCTGTCCTGAATTTCCAAAAGCAGATTGCACCACATTTTGAATTGCTTGTTCTCTATCCGATAAGGCAGTTACAATGGTTGCATTTTTTCCACCAGTTTCAGCGTATAAGTTAAGATTAGGTGTTCTATTTAATAAGAATTTTGCAGTATCTGTTCCTCCTGTAAGAATAACAGCGTCGAATGTTTTTGGGTTCATCAATAATGGATCCAAAGCATCTTCATTGGCAGGTAAGAATGCAAATGCACTTTTAGGAATTCCTGCTTCCCATAAGGCTTTCGAAATTAAGTACCCAGAGGCAGCCGCATTTTGTGATGGTTTTAAAATAACTCTTTTCCCAGCTGCCAAAGAAGCCAATACTCCTCCGATTGGAATAGCAATCGGGAAGTTCCAAGGAGATAACACCAAATTCACTCCCTCGTATGTAAAATCAGCCTTAGATTCTTGTATTGTTTTAAGGGAATTTTCAGCATAATAGTTTGCGAAGTCGATAGCTTCAGAAACTTCAACATCTACTTCAGCAACTGTTTTTCCAAGTTCTGCCACTGCTACACCTATCAAATTAGCTCTGTTTGTTTCCATTGCAACTGCAGCCGCTCTTAATAGTTCTGAACGTTTTTCAGGAGTGTAGCCATACCATTCAGATTCGCTACTTAAAAACTGATTGTAATCTTCAAGATCAGCCAATTCGTATTTCCATGGATGCATTCCATTCCAAGAATCTAGGCTTATCTGAGTTCTTTCTTTAGCCGGTACATCTGCAACTACAGGTATCACATTTCCTAAAATTTCTAATGGATTTTTCCAATTTTCTTTGATGTTTTTTGCCCAATCTCTATTTGTTTTTAGAACAAAATCAGTATTTGGTACATTTTGGAAAGCTGTTTGTGGTGTCGCTTTTTCAATCGCTCTATCTTGGGTTCTGTTTGTAGTAATTTGAACCTTATCTATCTTATCAACTGAAGCTAGGAAATGATTTTCTATCTCTTTCCATTTGTCACTGTCTATCTGAAGTTGAAATCCTTCTCTCAAGAAGTTCCCTTCTTGCGTACCTTCGTCTAATCTTCGCACCAAATATGCAATGGCACTGTTGTAATTTTCTTCTTTTACGATAGGTGTATACAACAACACGTGTACTTTTTCTTTTAAGAGTTCGTAAACGGTTTCATTTGCCATTCCCTCGAGCATTTCAAAGTCTACATAAGCTTCAATTTTTTGCTCTTTGACCAAGGTAAGTGCAAAAGCAAGATCAAAAATATTGTGAGAGGCTACTCCTACGTTCAATGCTGCTGCAGAACTTGCATCTAGCATTTCTAGTAGTATCTTTTTGTAGTTTGCATCAGTATCTAACTTTGTATTGTAGGTTGCCAATGGCCAATCTTCAAAAGAAGATTCCGTTTTTTCCATCTCAAGATTGGCGCCTTTAACGAGGCGGATTTTTATAGGAGCACCACCATTTTCAACACGCTTAATTGCCCATTCTTTGAGTTCTAACATTACGTTATAACTATCAGGGAGGTAGGCTTGAAGTACGATTCCTGCGCGAAGGTTTTTGAACTCAGGTAAGTCAAGTGTCGCTTTAAAAATGGCAACAGTAATCTCTAGATCACGGTATTCTTCCATGTCTAGATTTACAAATTTTGTTACGCCAGTTTCTTTCTCAATAGCTGAAATTTCATGGTATAAAATACTTAGTTTTTCAGTGAGATGTGCAACGGTTTTTTCAAAAGACAAAGACTTTATTTGAGAAGAAATGGTTGATACCTTGATGGAGATATAGTCTACTTCTTTTTCTTGTAGTAAACTGCAATAGTTTTTGATACGTTCAGCTGCTTCTTCTTCTCCAATCAATGATTCCCCAATTAAGTTAACATTGAGTTGTACATTTTCTTCTTTTCTTTGAAGTGCGTGTTTTTTGAATTTAGAGTTTCCAACAAAAAACAAAATAGGTCCTGTGACACTTTTTACTTGTTTTAACAAAAGAGGAATACTGATAGCTGGTATTTTATAACCAATAGATTTGAATAAATTTATAAGAAATATTTCGGTCTTGTTAAAAATCTTAGATGCGTCGCTATTTGATCTTAATAAAGCTACAACATAGTCAGAAACTCTTTTGTAATTGAAAGAACGGAACGAAGTATCCATCATTCGAATTAAGAAGGTTTTGGCTTCAGGTGCTTTGATGATTGGTCCAATGCGTTTTGAAAAAACGGTTGGTTTTGCGTTTTGTTGAGGGGCTTGTAATTTTCTTGCAATAGCTAAGGTCGTGTCCAATTGTTGTTTTGTAAACTCTTTACTCATTTATTTATCAATTAAATTATCGTATATATACTTGAATTACAGTGTTTTAGTGTTTTTTAGTGTATAACTAAAAAGATGCACGAAGATATATAATAAATGGAATAATCATGTAATTTTAAACAAATTTTTATAAATTGTATAAAAAATAAACAATTGTATGAATTCAAAGACTGCTGCAGCTTCACTTTCGATAACTACAGATTTAGTTTTACCTAGTGATACCAATGCATTAAACGGGATGTTTGGTGGTGAATTATTAGCGCGTATGGACCGTATATGTTGCATCGCAGCCGAAAGACATTCAGGGCATATAGCAGTTACAGTATCTGTAAACCACGTTGTTTTCACCAACCCCGTTCCAATTGGAAGTACTGTTACCATTGAGGCGAAAGTTTCCAGAGCTTTTGGTTCTTCTATGGAGATATATGCAGATGTTTGGATAGAAGATCGCGCTTCTAGAAATCGTATCAAAGTCAATGAAGGAATTTACACATTTGTTGCATTGGACACCGATAGAAATAAGATCAATGTACCTGAACTCATACCAGAAACACCTTTGGAAAAAGAAAGGTATATCGCAGCATTAAGAAGGCGTCAATTGAGTTTGGTATTGTCAGGAAAGTTAGCTGCAAAAGATGCAGAGGAGTTACGATCTTTATTTATTTAAGTCAGAGTTTTAATAACCACTTTTTTGGGTTTTCCTTTTCAGTATCTTTCCATATTTGAAATTTCAAAACAGTTTTACCTGTAATCTTATCATTGTAAATTCTACCTAGAGGCTGTTCGAGGAGTACTTTGTCTCCTTTTTGTACTTTGATGGTTTCTAAGTTACTGTATAAAGAGATATAGTTTCCGTGTTGTACATAAACTGTTTTGACACCATTAGAACTCACTTGTATGGCTAAAACTTTACCATCAAAGATGGCTCTTGCATCTGCATTCTTGTTTGTTGCTATATGAATTCCATTACTTTGAATTGTAATTCCTTTCAATGTTTTGTGAGGTATTTTACCAAAATCTCTAATAACCAGTGCATTGGTAACAGGCCATGGAAGTTTTCCTTTGTTTTGAGTGAATTTACTAGCAAGCATTTTTGCTTCAGGAGTCAATGCAAACCCTTTTGATTTTGATTTGTTTCTTTTCTTTGAGGCTGCAATTGCATCTCGTATGATTTTTTCTATTTGTGCTTGAATTTTTTCTTCCTCTTTTTGTTTTTGTCTTATTTCAGCAATGTATTTTTTTTCTTGGGATTTGACAGTTAGTATAAGTACTTCTTGATCTTTCTTTTCAACTTCTATGAGAGTCTGCGCCTCTTTTTGAGTTGCCAAAAGATTTTCTTTTTTTATTTTTTGGACCGTTAATGCGCTGTTTAACTTTTTTATTTTATTAGCTTGAACCGCTATTTTTTCCCCTTGTTTTTTCCTGAAATCCGTATATTGATTCATATACTTTAAACGTTTGTATGCTTGATTAAAGTTTTCAGAGGAAAGAAGAAACATCAGTCTGCTTTTTATGGACTTACTTTTGTATGATTTGTAAATCATTGCGCTGTAATCCTTTTTAAGTGTTGTGAGTTCCGCTTCTAAATGATTGATTTCCTTTTTATTTGCGTGAATCCTGTTGTTGAGCACCCTTGCTTCTTTTTTTACAACATTAATTAGCTCAGCACGAATACGTATTTTACGATTTAAATCTTCTATTTGCTGCAATAATGATTTTTGTTCTTTTTTTGTCTCAAATAAAAGGGAGTTTATTTTTTTTATTTCTTTTTGAAGCTTTGTACGTTCTGCTTCTAATTTTTTTTGATTGGAAGATTGAGCAGAGCTCATTGTAGGGTTTAAGCACAAAAGAAAAAAGAATAAGAAAACACTCTTCAATGCTTTGTTTTTTAAAAGCGTTATAAATTTTTGTCGGTTTCTTTTTCTCATTGGTTCAAAAAAGTTCTTTTGTAGTCACTTGGTATTTTATAGGGGAAAGTTATGGCAGTACCCACTTTGATTGATTTGTATGCGAGTTCAATTTGCACATTATTAGTTGCACCTTTCAAAAGAAGTTCTATATGTTGAGGAATTTCAGAATCACTATATTTTTTATAGTCTCGGTATGCAATTGAAATTGATTCCTGTTTTTCTATTTGTTCGATGCTTTGTTTTTCAACTTTAAAATTCAATGGGTGCACCCAGTAACGCATGTCCAACAAGACATCCTCTTTTTTTAAAGTTAGTAAATGAGACTTATTTTCAATGCTAGCGGAATAGCTTTTAGAGCTCAAAGGAGTTATCGCGTCTCCTAAAAGTAAGTTCTGAAGCATGTTAAAGTTCAATTCAGCACCTAACATCTCTTTGGTAACAGAAAAATCTCCTTGGAAGTAAGTTTTATTCATTTTATTATAAAACTGAACCTCTTCCGGAGTAATCAAAGCTTTTGCAACTGTAAAACCAAAAACAGAAAAACTCATCCATATCTTCTCGTCTTTTAGTATTCTCAGAGAAATACTGAGACTCTGTGACTTTTTGTCATCTTCAAAACGAACTTTAAGATTTGAAGCGAATGTCTTTTCTTTGAATTGATTTTTGTAATGTTGTTTGATTATTTTCTTAGCAGATAGTAGCTTTATATCATCACGACTTGATATGTTTTTTGTACTCCCGCAGGCAACGAGTAATAAAAAAAGTACAGAAGCAAATATTTTAGTCTTCATTGTTTAATATGTCTTTGTATATAGATACTTTTCTAGGTGGATCAGTCTTTTACCTACATCGTGCAAGATACATATTTTAGTTACTTTTTTTTAGTAGCCAAACATTTTTTAAGTGTTTTGTTACAAACACTCCTTTCGGACGCTACTTTAGTATTGAAATCTGCTCTTTGTCTAGGAGCTTGTTATAATTATAATGAAAAACAACCGCCTTTAAAAGATCTTCAAGGTTCATCAGTACTTGTGGGTTTGTTTTTATTGTTGTTTGAACCAAACCTGTATTACATTTGAGATGTTTACACCCCATATTCTTAGTGCATTTAGGACAAGAACATGGTTTTTTTGCAGCTTCAATACTCGACAAGAGGTTATCGATTTCATTGAATTCTAATAGCAAAGCCGTATCGTCAATTTGAAGTTGAATACGTTGTTTTCCACTTTTTTCATGTAGTATATAAATTATACCGGTTTCATTTGCATAGATAGATTGTAGGTAGTTCATATTTTATTTTTGAACAAATATGTTATTTTTATTTAGAATTAATAAAAATAAACTATTTTTGTAATTCTTAATTAAAAACTCACTATGAATAAAATAGGATTATTTTATGGGTCTGATACAGGATGTACAGATGATGTAACCAAAGATTTTGTTGAAATATGGGGTGAAGATGAATTGGATGTATCTGAGATAGGCTTCACTAAAAAAAGTGAATTTGAGTCCTATGACATTCTTATTTTAGGCTTGTCTACTTGGTATGATGGTGACTTACAGAGTGACTGGGAAGATTTTTTTGATGATTTTAAAACCGTTGATTTTACAAATAAAATTGTCGCTATTTATGGATTGGGAGATCAAATAGGGTACTCTGAGTATTTTATTGATGGTGTTGGGATTCTAGCAAAAGAGATATTACAAAATGGAGGAAAAATAATAGGGTATTGGTCTAATAAGGAGTATCGTTTTACAGATTCAGTTGCCATAATTCCTAGCAACGAATCCTATTTTTACGGCTTGGCTTTAGACAATGATAATGAATCTGAACTGACCGACGAGCGATTGAAAACTTGGATTTCTCAAGTAAAACATGAATTAAAAGAAGCGTTGTCTATTTCAACAACTTCTATTTAACTTATTGTGTGTTGTGTGTGGAAGGTATTGTATGCTTACTTGTATCAATGCCTTTCACTTTTTTCTGATTATTTGAACCTTGGTATTTTTTAAAATTCTTTGGGTATTGCCTCAATCAGTTTTTTTGTGTAAGTTGAGCTTGGGTTTCTATAAACGGTATCTGCATCTCCAAGTTCCTCTATTTTTCCTGCATTCATTACAAGTAATTGATCTGACATGTATTTGACAACTGACAAGTCATGAGATATAAAAATATAGGTAAATCCAAATTCTTTTTTTAATGTGTTTAGTAGGTTTAAAACCTGTGCTTGAACTGATACATCAAGTGCTGAAACAGATTCATCACAGACTATTAATTTAGGCGAAAGAGCTATGCTTCTTGCTATTCCAATGCGTTGTCTTTGTCCTCCAGAAAATTCGTGAGGATATCTGTGGTAATGTGTAGCTTCTAAGCCTACCTTTTCTAATAATTCCAACACTCTTTTTTTTCTACTTTTGGTGTCGCTCAAGATTCCATGTGTCTGCATGGGTTCTAAAATGGCTTCGCCTATTTGAATCCTTGGATTTAGAGAAGAAAAAGGGTCTTGAAATATGATTTGAATTTCTTTGCTTAATTTTTTCCTCTCTACTGGACTGAAATTAGTGATGTCTTTTCCTTTGTAAAAGATACTTCCTTCAGTCACTTGTTCTAGTCCAACAAGCATACGTCCAAGTGTTGATTTTCCACAGCCAGACTCTCCAACAAGTCCTAATGTTTCTCCGTCGTATACACTAAAAGTAATACCGTCAACAGCTTTCACGTAACGCTTTTCTTTTTTCCACCATTTGCTCTGAATAAGGTAGTGTTTTTTTAGATTTTCTATTTTTAGTATGGGTGGTTTTGCGTACAATTCCTTGTGAAATTCCTTTCTTTCTTCTTCTGTATACAGTGTATGGTCCACTGTTTTTTCAATAAAATTTTGCACCGAAGGCAATGTTTTTAATCTTTTGTCCAAGCTAGGTCTAGATAAAAGTAGTGCTTTTGTGTATTCCTCTTGGGGGTTTGTAAAGAGATTATTAATAGCTCCTTGTTCTACAATATTTCCGTGTTGCATGACCACAACACGTTGGCAAATTTCAGCAACCAATGATAAATCGTGAGAGATAAATAAAATACTCATCTCCGTATCTTTTTGAATTTCTAGAAGTAGTTTTACAATTTCTTTTTGAACAGTGACATCAAGAGCCGTTGTCGGTTCATCTGCAATCAATAATTTGGGTTTACAGGCAATAGCCAATGCTATCATCACACGCTGTTTTTGACCTCCTGACAATTGGTGTGGGTATTGGTTGTACATGTCGTTGGCTCTGGGTAATTTTACTTTTTCGAACAAAGAAATTACAGCTTGTTTCCCTTGTTTTTTTGTCAGTTTTCTGTGTTGTTGTATGATTTCTAACACCTGATACCCACAGGTCAAACTAGGATTTAAAGAGCTCATTGGTTCTTGAAAAATCATAGAGATTTCATTACCACGAATCTTTTGTAGTGCTACTTCAGGTAAACTATTTATTGTGTGGCCTTCAAATAAAATGTTTCCTGTTGTATGGCTAGAATTTTTGTCAAGTAAGCCCATAATAGCCAATGAAGAAATAGATTTTCCACTACCTGATTCCCCAACTACGCCTAAGATTTCGTTTTTGTGAATTTCAAAAGAGATTCCATGCACTATCGAATTACTTTCTGTTTTGGAAGGAAAAGATATGTGTAAGTCGCTAACTTTAAGAAGGGGTTTTTGAGACATATTTCAAGTTAATTGATATCTCAAATGTACTAAATGTATCTTGGAGCGCTATGCTATAAATGAAATTTATAGGATTTGTAGCCTCTATATTTGTAATGAAATTTTATTTTTTTGCAAGTAGCAAGCTACAATTGCTTTTGAGACTGTATCTTTGTCTGTTCAAACACTTATATTTATGAATTACTTATCTGTTGAAAATATTTCCAAAGCATACGGAGAAAGAGTTTTATTTGATAATATTTCTTTCGGAATCAACAAAGGACAAAAAATAGCTTTTGTCGCCAAAAACGGAACAGGGAAGACATCGATTCTCAATATTATTACTGGAAGAGATACATCTGATACAGGACAGGTAGTTCGAAGAAAAGATTTACAAGTGGCGTATTTGGCGCAAGACGATGTTTTCGATCCAAAAAAAACGATAGAAGAAGTTGTCTTTAGTTCTGAAAACCCAACACTGAAAATAATTCAGAATTATGAAAAGGCTTTGCAAAATCCTGAAGATGCCGACGCGTATCAAAAAGCATTTGAACAAATGGATCAGTTCGATGCTTGGGATTTTGAAACACAATACAAACAAATATTATCCAAACTAAAGTTTGATAACATTCATCAGAAAGTCAAAGGACTTTCTGGAGGGCAAAAAAAACGCCTTGGATTGGCAACAGTTTTAATCAACAAACCTGACTTGTTGATTTTAGACGAACCAACTAACCATTTGGATTTAGAAATGATCGAGTGGTTGGAAGACTTTTTTAAGAAGGAGAAGATTACACTTTTTATGGTCACACACGATCGTTATTTCTTGGAGCGTGTCTGTAACGAGATAATAGAATTGGATGGGGGTAATTTGTATAGCTATAAAGGGAACTATTCTTATTTTTTGCAAAAGAAAGAAGAGCGCGTTGCTTTGGAGCAAGTGGTTCAAGAAAAGGCGAAAAACTTATTTAAAAAAGAGTTGGATTGGATGCGTCGTCAACCTAAAGCTAGAACGACAAAGTCAAAGTCTCGTATTGATGACTTTTTTGAGATAAAAAAGAAAGCTCATAACCGACGTATCGAACACAAGGTACAGTTAGAAATTAATATGGAGCGTTTGGGAAGTAAGATTTTGGAACTTCATAAAGTGAACAAGTCTTTTGGTGATTTGAAGATTTTAGACGGTTTTGACTATGTGTTCAAGCGTGGAGAACGAATAGGTATCATAGGTAAAAATGGTACGGGAAAATCAAGTTTTCTTAATTTGATTACTCACAAAGAACCAGTAGATCAAGGTAAGGTAATACTTGGAGAAACGGTAAAATACGGATATTATACTCAAAGCGGAATAACTGTAAAAGAGGGGCAAAAAGTAATCGAAGTCATTAAAGAGTTTGGAGAGTACATTCCTTTGGCCAAAGGGAATAAAATTTCTGCAAGCCAGTTGCTCGAACGTTTTTTGTTTGATAGAAAGAGACAGTACGATTTTGTAGAGAAATTAAGTGGAGGAGAGCGTAAGCGATTGTTCTTGTGTGCGGTTTTGATTCAAAACCCCAATTTTTTGATTTTAGATGAGCCTACTAACGATTTGGATATTGTTACTCTAAACGTGTTAGAAGCTTTTCTTTTAGATTTTCCAGGAAACCTGATTGTGGTATCTCACGACAGATATTTTATGGATAAAATTGTAGATTCCCTTTTTGTATTTAGAGGAGAGGGGGTGGTAGAAAATTTTCCAGGAAATTACTCAGATTACAGAGCTTATGAAGATTCAAAACCCAAAGAAT
>JBMZVD010000023.1:0-27179 GCA_049625305.1 Flavicella sp. | reverse complement strand
AGATTCCACAAAGCCCTCTACTTCAGATGTGTACTCATATTCTAAAACAAGTACATCTTCTTTTAAAATATGCAATGAATTTGCCCTTTTAAAACTTACTGATTGTCCCTGAATTGCTTGCAGTAAAAAAGCGAATAGTATAAGTATTTTTTTCATAATAATTTGTATTTGATAATTCTAGTTTTTAGTTCAATGAGATGGGGTTAGAATCTCCAGCACGCCATGTAAAATCGGATTGATTTTTAATTTCTATTTGCAAAACATAACGATGTTTTGATTTTAAATCGGAAGTCTTAACAGTTTTTTCAGGTATTTTTAAAAAAAGTTTCTTCTCAAATGTAGTCCCCTGCTTTTGGTTACTAATATCCTGTTTTGCAACATAGCGGATCCAATTATTGTTTGCATCGTATTCATTGATAGCACAATAAATATATGCCTCTTGGTCCATTGAATACGTGTACGGAATTGTGACCGTTTTTCCGACTTGAAAATCAGTAACATTTCCGAGATTGAATGCTATGGATTGTGCGTTTGTAAGGTTTACGAATCCTAGAAGGATGATAAATAGTAGTTTTTTCATATGGAATAGTTTAGGGTTAGTAGTATTCTGATTGTATTTCTCTCAGGTTTCTTTTTGCTTTATAATTCAATAACTATCATATAATCGCGTTGTATAATTCTATTCTGCCACAACAAAATCTTGAATTTGTTGTTGCCATAGTTGGTAACCTTTTTCATTCAAGTGAATTCCATCCCATGAAAAATCCTGATTCAACGTGCCATCCTCCAAAACAAAGGCATCGTGTAAGGGAATGAGTGTGTAAGGAGCTGTTGTTTCAGATTGTAACAAGTAATTATTTGTCTGTTTGATTTTTTCGATGAGAGCCTCATTCGTAGTTGGCAAAATTGTTTGCACAAATATTTGTGTCGTCGGGCTTCCTAACAAGACTTTATCCACAATAGCTAGTATATTTTGGTGAATTTGAGAAGCTGATAAGTGCTCATGAAACATATCATTTATGCCAATTAAAATGAATAATTGTGTGGGATTGTAATATATAATTTCATCCAATCTTGCCAATACGCCTTCAGTAGTATCTCCTGAAATACCTCTATTTTCTGCAGTTGAAATCTCAAGTCTCTCATTCCAGTCTCCCGCTTGTTCTGTGATACTATTCCCTAAAAAAACAATAGCTCCCTGCTGCAATGGATTTTCTTTAAAATGTGCGATTCTTTCGTGATAATGAGCTCCCGACCAATCAGTATGTGTCGAAATCTGTAATGAATTGTTGGGATACAAGTCTTCTATAGAATGAATTACGATATCAATGGTGTGATTTTGTCCCTGCATAAAAAATGATGCAAAAAGAAGAAAAACTAAATAATGTAGTGATGTAGGCTTGTTCATATTGTATTTTAAGTTTAATTATTGGTTTTAATGAAATACTTCTTTGGAAAAATCCACAAGCATTGCTGGTTCTTTTTATAGATTTATAGCTCGTATTTACTTGATTTTAACCGAGCAATGATTCGCTGTTGCACCACTGTCAAAATCCTGGGTTTTGTTCTAACAAAGGATTTGCTCTTATTGCATTTGCTGGTATTGGCAATATAAAATAGCTTTCTACTCCTTTGGTTTCCCAATCTGAAGACACTGATTTTATATGGTCTTTTAACAATTCTGGATGCATTCTTTTTAGGTCTCTTTTTCCGTGTCCTTCAAAATAAAATTCCCACCTTCGTTCCTGTACTATTTGTGATGCCAATGCCTCTTGATCGTATTGGGTTTCGTCTAAAGGAGGAAGCCCTGCTCTAGTTCTTACTTTATTTATTTCTACAATAGCATCCGATTGATTTCCTAAATTATTCAATGCTTCTGCACGCATCAATAATATATCTGCATAGCGTATGAATGGAAAATCGTTACCATTTCTTGACCCTGTAGCGTTTTTATCTGCGGGGTATTTCAATAACATTACAGGGTTATCAACCCCATAAAAAGCAGCAGTATTCGAATAAAACAATCCGTTTTTACGCAAGTCACCTTGCTCAAAAGACTCATAAAATGCACTGGTAATGCGTATAGTACCTCCCCATTGATTGAAGTGATTGTAAGACGATATTTCAGGCGCTTTAAACAAATACACTTGCAGTAATTGTGATTGTTGTGGTTCGGCCATCGATGGAGATGTAAAAGGAATCGTCCATAAGAGTTCCGTATTGGAATAGCCTTCGTTCTCCATAGAAAAAACATCTAAATAATTCGCTTCCAATGCATACTCATTGCTTTCTATTATTTCTAAAGCCAATGAAGCGGCAGCAGACCATTTGTGTTGCTCTAGATATACCTTTACCAACAAGCCTTGTACTGCGCCTTTTGATAGTCTTCCATACTCAGTCTCATCCATCGTTATCATTGCTGACTTTGTAGGCAATAAAGCAATTGCGTTTGTCAAATCTGTCTCTATCAATCTATAGTTAGAAGCGAGCGTTCCTCTTGGAATTTCCAACCGTTTCTCGGATGCACTTGTAATTTCAGCTACAGGACCAAACCAATTCAATAATGAAAAATATGCGAGTGCTCTCAACCCATAAGCTTCTCCTAGAATTCTATCTTTAGAGGTCGTATCCATCTGTATTGCAGGAATACGTTCCAAAAGACGGTTATTTTGAAAAATTAAATCCCAAAAATTACCCCAAAGCCCCCAGTCAATAAAATCAGGATTGGTAGCTGACCAATCAGAGTAACTACTATATGGAAAAGAGTCAAACCAACCTCCAACGCCATAGTCAACTCCTAAATCTTCGATTACATATTGCCAAATTCCATATCCATTGAATGAGCTCCCCACCTTGTAATAGGCACCTCGCAATGCCATTTCAGCGTTCTCCTTTGCATTGAAAAAAACTTCCTCTGAAACGACACCTTTAGGAACCTCATCTAATGTAGATGCATCACAACAGATAAATAGCATTGTAAACAAAAAAAACTTTATGTATGTTAAAATTTTACGCATCTGCTAGTTTTTAAAAAGTTGCATTCATTCCAAGGCTTACTGTCCTCGTATAGGGTTGTAAATTCCACTCGGTATCTCTCACTTGTACATCTGGATTCACTCCTGAATACTTCGTAATTGTAAAAACATTGGTCGCTGCACAAAATAGTTGCACGCTTTTAAATAGTTTTAATTTATCGGGTTTAAAGACATAGGATACTGAAACATTTCTGAGTCTTACAAAGCTTGCATCTTCCATCGCCCAATCACTTCTAACTATTTCATTCGAAGGAAGACGTGTCAAACTGGGCACGGTTTGGGAAGCATTCGAATCAGTCCATCGATCCTGTGCTGCTATGGCTAAATTTCTCCCTAATAATAAATTAGGGTACATCAAAGAAATACGATTGTTGTTGACTACTAGTTTTTCAAAAACTCCCTCTATAAAAAAAGAAAACTCAAAATTACTGTAGTGCAACTTGTTTGAAAAACCACCTGTATAGACAGGATTTGAATCTCCCAAATACTGTAAGTCAGCATCATTAATTACAAAGTTTTTATCTACATCCTTAAATTTTGGATCGCCAGGAACGGCTCCGTACATGGCAGCTTCCTCTACTTCATCAAGCTGCCAAACGCCAATAAAATCAAAGCCCCACTGCGCATGTGAACTATACCCTTCCTGGCGAATTGCTGTATTCCCATAATTTTTGTTGTCAATCCAATTTCCTCCTCCATAATTGACTACATCACCGTCGAATTCTAAAATTTTATTTTTGTTGACTGAAAACCAGATCTCTGGTGACCATCGAAGTTTTCGACTGAAGAAATTAAAATATAGATTCAATTTCCCTTCCACTCCTCTGTTTTCTAATACCCCTTTATTAAGCGCTATAAAATCATATGCTGTTTCAGTTGGAAGGCTGCGATCCATCAGTACACCAGTTGTCTTTTTTCTGTAAGCATCAAAGACTGCAAAAAAGTTTTTATGTCCAAATTCTAAACCTATATTTTGAGTCGTAGATTGTTCCCATCTTAAATCAGGATTGGCTTTGTAGTTACCTTGGTTTATCAGTGCTGATTGTGGACCTCCTCCTATGTCTACAGTCGTAAAATCAACAAGTTGTTGCGTTCTAAAAGAAGGGATATTATCGTTTCCCGCAACACCAACGCCAAGCCTTACTTTTAACACATCCAAGAAATGAATATGGTCTTGATAAAATGATCCCTTATCGATACTGTATGCCAAACCAATGGAAGGAAAAAGCCCCCATTTATTATTTTCACCAAATTGACTGGCACCGTCTAATCTATATGAAGATGTCAAAAAAAACTTTTCATCGAAATTGTAATTCATTCGAAACAAACCTGAAAGTGTTGTCTTTTGAACCCAATCACTTCCCATTATGTTTTCTAGTACACCCGCATTTATATTGTAATAACCAATATTTTCAAAAGGAAACTTTTCGGCACTTGCGGAAAGACTTCTCGTTCTAAATGCATAGTACGTGGCTCCAGTAGTTACATCAAAAGTATGCCGATCAAAGGACTTTTTATATTTTAGAAATACATTTGCATTGCTAGTTTTTTGATTTTGATATTGAAGACTCCCCGCAGTTGCTTCTTGTGAAAAAAAGAAAGCCTTGTTTCTCATGGAATAAGATTCTGGGGTTCTTTGAATACGCCCGAGATTGGCTTCTAATTGCAATTCTTTTGAGATTTCATAGGCAAGCCCTATTTGAATGCGAGTTGTGTTTGTTTCAGTAAAACTTTCCATAGCTGTTTCATTGAATAATGGATTTTGGAGAAATGCCAAATTTTCACTCTTGTGCTGACTTAAATTTCCATCAACATCGAATACGGAGGTAGCGGGTGAAAATTTCAAAGCATTGCTATACGAATTTTTCAAGGTATTGTTTGCTTCTGAAGTATATCCTAGCTGTGCTTTGACATTCAATCTATTCTTTTTAAAATTCAATTTCCCTAGAACATTGAGTCTTTCATATGCAGCAGGCCCTACAATAGCGTCAGCAGTATAAAAGCTCCCTGAAAATCGATAGGTTAATCCAACTCCTCCCCCCGAAATAGCGATACTATGTTCTTGCATCAAATTCACTGTTTGAATCAATTCTTTTTGCCAATCAGTTGTCTGTAAGTTTCCTACTTCTTCAGAAGTGTGTGGGGCATTAAATTGAGCACCTCCACTAAAATTCGGATCATTTACAAAATCCAAATAAAACTTCGCATAAGCATTCGCGTCCATTAAAGCGATCGTTTTAGCAACCAACTGAGTTGAAAATGTGGTTCCATAATCAATTGTCATTGCATTATTTTTTCCAGACTTTGTAGTGATTATTAAAACTCCATTCGCTCCTCTAGAACCGTATATTGCAGTTGCCGAAGCATCTTTTAAAACATCAATTTGTGCAATATCATTTGAACTTATTGCATTTAATATGGATGTACTCTCCATAGGAAATCCATCAATAACTATTAAAGGTTGGGCCGCTATACTCCCTTGTAATGAGTTGACACCTCTAAGCGTAAAATCTGGGGTAGCCCCAGGGTCTTGGTTGGCACTGTTCACATAAAGTCCTGCAATACGCCCCTGTAGCATCTGTGCTGCATTGCTCACATTGCCAATATTTAGATCCTTTGGTTTGATTGAAGTCACAGCCCCTGTCAAATCACTTTTTTTTACTCTTGCATGCCCAACTACAACCATTTCATCCAATTTGTATGGAAGCTCAAACAATACAACTTTGAGAGCTGAATTTGTAAGTAGCGTTTTGTCTATCTTTACTGTTTTGATTTCATACCCCAAGTATGAAACAATAATTTCATTTTCTTCATTCGGTACTATCAAACTAAACTTTCCTTCAATATCAGTTTGAGTCCCTAAATTGGTACCTTTTATATGTACGGTCGCACCAGGTAACACATCATCATATTCATCTTTAACTACCCCATATAGAGTAAAACCTTGTTGTAAACTAAAATTCAAACTCTTCGCACACACCGCAAAATGTAAATGCAGTAAAAGAATCAATCCCCGTGTGCTTTTATGTGTATTTATCATATGATGATTGCAAGTTGGTTGGTGACAAAAAATTGGCTTAATAGTGTATATGAACACTGAGTATTTGTTGTTTTTTCTTGATTATCTTTTTTAAAAGCATGGGAAATATTCAAAAGTACCCTCAATGAAAGAATTCAAAGAGGTAGTATTTCGTAAAAAAAGAGATAGAAAACAGTATTATTAAGTATGTTCTTAAGAAGGAAGCTATATAACAAGTACAAAAACTATTTATGTTTAAAAGTATTCTATGTAGTGTATCCTATACAAAATCACTAGTTTAGAACGATTAGTTTTCTAATTATTGTACGGATGCCTATTTTGAATTTCACATGATAAATGCCTGGTAATAAAATTTGATCTAGACCAATAGTCATAAACTGATCACCCGCAGCCAACAACATAGCTTGAACATTTTGAACTGTAAGTCCTATAGGATTCAGAACCTCTACTGAGACAAAACTATCGTTAGTTAAATGAAAATAAACTTCAAATTTTCCGCTTTTTGTTGGGTTCGGAACTAATTGTATTGAAAAGTCCTGCGCGTTGTCAAAAGTGTTCTTAATGGAAACCTTTCTGTTTTCAATTCCAGTTGAGGAATTTGGATATTTAAAAATTCCTGAGGCGACTTTTGGGCCTTTATTTTCATTTTGATTTTTCTGAAAAAAATCAATTGATAAATCTTCATAAGTAAGTGAGGCATTAAAAATCACTTTTCTATTGTGCTTCAAATCCAAATAAAAATGATATTTCAAACGTTCAAGTTCAGTATACCCCTCAAGAATCCCAGTACCATCTCTATTAGGACCGTAGACGTAATTATCATAATCAAAATATTTAGAAGCATTGTTTAACAAATCATACGCGTCTCCTGAAAAAGCTCCTTTATCGTTATCAAAAAGCTTATTCATATCATAGAAGGTTTTTATATTCCATCGAATTTTATGCCCTTCGCAACTTGTTTTTGCCACCCATGGAAAACGCCATTGCCACGGCTCGTATTTTGAACCTAATACATACATATTAGCACTATTCAGACTACTACTAGTCAAAGAGGTTATCAAAGATGCATTGATGTCTAGCGGCCACGGTCTGTCTGAAAAATGCCTTATCCAATTTTTTGGAAACCATTGTGCAATATCCTCTTCAGAGCGTTTAAAATTACTCGGATCTAAACAAATTTGTAAAGAGCAATCAACATCATAGCTATCATAGTAATCGTTTTGAGCTGAAAATCGATTTATTTTATTGTTTAGGTTATTAGAAGGAGCTCTGATACCGTCAACATATGTATATTGACTGTGAATATTTTCAACTTTAGCTATTCTAAGAGCCCCTAAATCTGGAAGTGAAATTTCAGAACCTTTTGAAAACTCTTTCAACCAAATTAGATGTCTTTCATCTAATGGATAAAATGCTACGTTTCCTTGCTCTGTTGAAGAGGCAGGTTGTATAACGATCTTATGGTTCATTTCTGACACACCATTGTAAAAAACCCTTAAATAGTAGGTACCTGGTTCTTCTGTAAATTTATAATCAAAATGCCTCCCCATGGCTTTTAAATTATCAAAACAAATTTCATTCGCATCATTTCGTTTATTAGTAAGGTACCATGTAATCCTCTTATCTAAATCAGTATCTGTAAGTCGTTTACTCATAGCTCTTTCTGAGATATACCATTCGGTTTCGTAATGGATAAATTTGTGAGGATCTGCATCCATGGCAGAAAAAACAACTTGGTCTCCTTGTTTGAATGTATAGGTTCTACTAACTGAATAATCCCTATCACCTGAACTCATAAAATATTTTTCCGTATTGATAACATCACCCAAATACCAAGCATTGCCAATCCCCCTTCCTTCTTTTAAATCTACCTGACCGTTTGCAGTAAAAATTGATGGATCCTCAGAAAAATCGGTACCATCACTCCCAGGTACTGAGACAAATCTAAGAGAAATTGGCAATAATTCTTTTCCAGCTACAATGACTGGAGTATCTTTGTAAGTCCCATCGGTTTTCTTTGTTTTTGACCTCCTGTAGAGCAGTTGTAAATCATGATAACCATTGGAATATTTTGTAAATCCTATATCAATTTTAGCTTCTGCGTTTTGATCAAATTCTATTTCATTTACTTTTTTCAATCCCAATTCATTCTCAAAAGTGTATTTTAGGGTATACAGACCTGGTGCATCCAAATAATATTTGGGTATGGAATACACTACTTTTTTTTCTTTTGCGGAAGGATGCATATCTCCACTGATAGAACCATAGAAACCTTTAAATGCTTTGGAGGTATCATCCGCATCTGTTCCTGGTACTGATACATTTACAGGAATACTATAGCTTGACTTCTTTGACTTAAAAATAATCTCACCTTTTTCTGGAATTCCCTCTGATGTTTCATTATGAACGATAGGGAGTTTGTAATTGAAATATGCTTTTGGGGTAAGGATAGAGGCGTCCAGTGTATTTTGGTGCTTGTCCAAAATCTCTCTACCTCCATATTTAAAAATATTTGAATACAAACTAAAATAATCCTCCTTTTTACTATCAGTAAACTTGTGTGTTTTGTTGGCTTGATACAGACTAACCATCATAACAATTGGGTCATCAGTAACTTTTTCTCCATCAAATAACATCTTCCATTTTTCAATATTTTGTTTCAATATCATTTGATCAGATCTGAGATTATCAAATGACGCGAATGGTTGATTCACATATAAAAGTTCATCAGGATCCATACCTCCTACTATTTCAATTCCGCTATAGGAAATTACATCCTCATACTTAACACCATTGAAATCAGAATATTTTTTAATTGGATAATACTCATTGAACAACTCCATATTGAGTCCTTCCCGTTGGTTATTTCTCTGTTTATCCACTGTATAACCCCCACCGATATTAAAATTCTGTACACCAAAATCAGTAGCAAATTTTACCTTAGAAAACATAACATTGCCATTTTCGTCTGTAAACGGGTTGTAGGGTGCAGCATCTTCTTTTTGCTGTCTTTGTGCTATCCAGTACATTGAATAATAATTATTTTTTGTGTGCTTCATTTTAGGGTATCTAGGCCTTTCAAATTCTTCCTTGGAATACCTTCTCAATTTAACTCCATGCACTTGGGAATCAAATCCCAAAAAAGGCCTAACCCCTCCCATTTTTATTGATGGATCCGCATAAAATTTTACTTCTCCTGCAGAATGTGCCACCCATATATCAGACAAGCCTTTAATTAAAATGTTCTTTTTAAAACTATTAAACACCACACTATCTCCCATCTGTAAGTCTAAAGAATTTAAAGGCTTGTCATGGGCATTATAGGTAATATAAGGAGTGTCTGAACCACTTCTAAAAACCTCAATATCTGGAAGCCTTTGAAAGTCAGACGCATTCAAACTACGACTACCAGGAAGTACAATTTCTTTAATATCGGCAAGCGGTACATCTCCCTCAATTTCTAAATGAATCATCAAATCTAAGTCATCAGAAATGCTTGTAAAACCATCACTTTCATTCTTTTTTTGTGCTAATTTTCTAGCGACAAATAATGTGTTGTTCTTAACAAAATGAGAACTATTAGAATTTGAACTCAAAACCCTACAGTGGGATTTGTCAAAATGATCATCATATAAAAACCCCTCCTCTGCCTTATGCGCTAATGTAGTGCTATTCGTATCAACATAAGCCTTATAAAGGGCTATTAAATCCTCTGGATTACAACTGTTTTCGTTTAGATCATTTCGATGTGATACAACAGCGGTAATACTTACTTTATCCCAAGATTGACTTGAATTTACAATAAGACCATGATTTTTTTTAAAACTCAATAAATCTGCCAAAGAAATTGTAGTTTCATACACGTATTTTCTACTTTGAGCCTTTGCATAATTCATACATACAATGCAAAAAAATAGCATTGTTAGTTGTGTGTTGGTTTTCATAAAATTAAATATTTGAGGGTTGTTTATGTTCCACTCATTTTAAATGAAAACTGAATGAGTGGTCTAAATTATGGGAGAAGAAAAATTATCAGAAACTAAGTTTGTATTAAACTTGGAGTCAAATAATTTGTTTTGGTGGACGTATACAACTGAAATTGACAGACGAGTATAATTCTTGGGGAGTTGATCAAACACATAACTTTATGAGTAGTATCTCTTAAAAATTATATAAAACATTCCTTTGTATTAGTCTTACCTGCAAAACAGATAACGTATTGTTGATCAGAGCTTATTCTACAAAAACAACACCACAAGTAGCACGGTATTATATAATCCTAGAATATATCTAATGAAACTTTTTTACAGAAATCTATTTTACAGAAATCTATTTTACAAACTTACAATTGTTACAAATTAAAAAAGGTTTGTAATTAATCATTATGGACTTCTTTTTTAAGAAAATAAACATTCCCTTTAGAGAAAAACAAAAAATAATTTGCAAGATTTAGTGTCTTAGCCTTAAAGCCTCAGCTCTTAAAGCTGTCAAATTCTGAATTTCAAATAAAGTTAGGTCGTGATTTACCGACAAAAGGTTTGTTCTTTCTCTTGGGTCTGTGGATAGATTGTATAATTGTTCAATCCCTGTATCGATTTCATGAATCAGTTTAAAGTCTTGATTTCTGACAGCATAAGATCCGTTATCTGTATTTCCAGGTACCTCTACATACAAAAAATTACGTGGAGTAGATAACTCACCTACTATAGTAGGCTTAAAACTGTGACTGTTGTAATAATTAGTAGTTGGAACTCCAGCTAATTCTGCAATAGTAGCAAATAAATCACTAGACTGCACCAGGGCATCTGAACGAACTCCATTGCGTATTTTGTTTCCAGACACTACAAGAGGTACGTTTACTCCCCCTTGAGATATAGACCCTTTTGAATGTTTGTTTCCTCCCCACTGACTCACTTTCTTAGGACTTCCATTGTCTCCTATAAAAATAACAACCGTATTCTCTCTTTCTGCATTAGTCATACTTTCGAGCAAGCGTCCCATTTCAAAATCCATAGCCTCTAACATCGCTAGATAGTAAGGAAGAGGTTCTGAAACTCCTTCTTCATAAGCAGGGAGTGCTCGAGATCCAGAGTTTTCATATAGCTGTGCATTGTCTGGTTTGTGAAAAGGGGTATGTGCTGCATTATATGCCAACCACAGAAACCAAGGTTTTGTTTGTTCTGATTTCCAATCAATTGCTGCCTGTGTATACCGAGTTGTCGCGTACTCAGAGACAGTACTTTCTAGTTCATTTTCAATAAATTTATACTGCCAATAATCTGGAACACCTCCTCCCAAATTTCCTGTATAAGTTCCAACATTCATTGTTTGAGTGGGATGCGTTGCTTCGTTTCCTAAATGCCATTTTCCAAATACTCCACAAGCGTAAGCATTCTCTGTTTGCGTCCCTATATAGGATTGCAAAGAAGTATGCGTTCCACTCAAAAACCCCTTGATAGGTGTCAATATTTGCGTATGCATTCCATGTTTACCTGTTAAAATCGAAGCTCTTGTCGGTGAACAAGTAGCATAAGACCATGCATTATCAAAAGAAATCCCATCTGAAATCAAACTAGAAAGTATAGGCATATAGGGTTTTTGAGCTCCCAAATCCATCGCGAAACTAGGAGATGCATCAACTCCCATATCGTCTGCAATAATCAAAAGTATATTAGGAAGTACTGTGCTATCCTTTGGTATATTGGTGTCAGGGGTATCTGTTACATCTATTGCATCTGATGTATCAGGGTTACAAGCAACAATAAATATGATTATCAGAAAAATAATAGAATTTATGAAATTACGCATCGTTTGATTTTTTTAGATAAGACTGAGAATAATGCATATAGTTTAATCAAAAACTAAAGTTATATTTTGCACCTATCATTGACGAAAAACAAATTAGTTTTTTATTTTTGAAATTCCAAAACGCATACCCATGGAAAGCATTACTATAATTTGTACAGGTGGTACATTTGACAAAAAATACAATGAGCTCAATGGTGAACTCTTTTTTAAGGAGACACATATTCACGAGATGCTTCAATTAGGAAGATCCAAACTCGACATCGAAGTGAATCCACTAATGATGATTGACAGTCTGCAAATGCAAAACAAAGAACGCGATGAAGTAGTCAAAGCTTGTCTTTCAACGGAGGCATCGAAAATTGTAATCACTCACGGAACGGATACCATGTCGGAAACAGCTGCATGGATTGCAAAAAAAAACATTGACAAAACTATAGTATTGACAGGTGCTATGATTCCTTATCAATTTGGAAGTTCAGACGGTTTGTTCAATTTGGGTAGTTCGTTAGCCTTTGTACAAACCTTGAAACCTGGAGTATATATCTCCATGAATGGTAAAATATTCGATTGGGACAATGTGAAAAAAAATAAAGATATCGGGGAATTTGAGACGATTCGATAAGTCGTTTCCATGTTTTCTTTAGCATATAGATAATTTATCACGTTATTGTGTCAATTTTAACAGCTGATTTTTATCTCTAGCTCCTTTTTGTTTATTTTTGTAAAAAACTTTTACATTGAAACAAATCATACTGCTTTTCGCTATTTTTTATTCTTCTTTGCTGATTTCTCAGTCAAAAAAAATAAAAATTCTCAATGCGAATCAGACATATAAAAATGAAGTTAAATATCCAGGGGCAATTATTTTAAATGGTAAAGTAAAAGTAAGTCACGAAGGAGTGCTCATGCATTGTGACAAAGCTTTGTATTACCAGTCTAAGAACTTACTTCACGCGTATGGAAGTGTACTTTTCAACCAAGGAGATACGCTTCGTCAGACAAGTAAGTATACCCATTATAACGGTGAAACACAAAAAGCAATATCATGGGGAAATGTTGTGATAAATGATCCGAGTATGGAGTTGAAAACTGATACCTTACACTTTGACCGAATTACCCAAGAATTAAAGTACAACTGCAACGCTACAATCACGGATGCTAATAATCAGCTGAAAAGTAAAAATGGAGTGTATTCAACCACAAAAAAAAAATTTACTGCTACAAAAAATGTCGTGGTAAGTAATACTGAAAACAAACTGGTATCAAATCATCTAGATTACTATACAGAGAGTGGACAAAGTTATTTTTACGGTCCTTCAACAATCACTACTCCTGAAAGTACTGCTTCAGCAAAAAAAGGTTTTTACGATACAAAATCAAGTATTGCTCAATTGATTAGTGAAGCGAAGATTGAATATGAAAACCGTACCATAGAAGGCGATAGTATCTATAGTAATCAAAACAAAAATTTTGCCTCAAGTACAGGAAATATTATAGTTACAGACACTGTCAATAAATTACTAATTAAAGGAGGATATGCTGAGTTTTTTAAAGAAAAAGACTCTGTATTTGTCATCAAAAAGCCAGAAGCAATTACAATTACTGAAATGGATTCTCTTCACATACACGGAGATACTATACTGATTACTGGAAAAGTTGATGCAAGACTTATCCGTGCTTATCATCATGTAAAATTTTTCAAAACAGACCTCAGTGGAAAGTGTGATTCGTTGACTAGCAATCAAAAAACAGGGATTACAAACATGTACAAACGCCCTATACTATGGTCAGGAGAGAATCAAATTACTGGTGACAGCATTCAGTTAATTTCTAAAAAAGACTCGAACAAATTAGACTCGTTGTACATTAAAAAAAATGCTTTTATCGTAAAAAAAGATCCTAAAGGGTACAGTCAAATAAGAGGAAAAAATATGTATGGTAAGTTTGAAAACAATCAATTGTCAACACTACTAACAAAGGGAAATGGTGAAGTGATAAATTACGCCCGTGATGAATCTAAGAGTCTGATTGCTATCTTGAAAATGAGTTGTAGTAATATCTTATTTGAACTGATGGAAAATGCAATTCAAACCATTAAATTCCTTCAAAAACCTGAGGGTAAAACTTACCCTCCATCTAAATTCCCCAAAGACCTTGCAATTTTGAAAGGTTTTGAATGGAGAGGCTCAGAAAAACCTATGTGCAAAGAAGATATATTCATACACGATACTGATTCCATAATGCCTTTAGAAAAATCAACTGCTGTTGTATCAAAAGAAGTTTTATTTGAAAAATAGATTGAGATGAAGGAAGACTTTATAAAATACCAAGCACAAACAACACCACACCCCTTGGCTATGGAAATAAAAAGTGCCAAAGGTTCCTATATCACAGACACTAATGGTAAAAAATATTTAGATTTTGTAGCTGGAGTCTCTGCCAACAGTCTAGGGCACAACCATCCGAAAGTTAGTAAAGCAATCAAAGATCAGTTAGATTGTTATGCACATGTGATGGTATATGGTGAGTTTATACAAAAGCCAGCTTTAGAATTGTGTAAAAAACTAGCTGCTCATCTACCAGAAAACCTTTCCTCCGTATACCTGACCAATTCAGGAACTGAAGCTACTGAAGGAGCTATGAAACTGGCCAAAAGATTTACTGGTAGAAGTGGTTTTATTGCTGCCAATAATGCCTACCATGGAAATACACAAGGTGCGATGAGTCTTTGTGGTGCAGAAACTCAAAATAGACCTTTTAGACCTTTGTTACCAGGTGTACAATTTATTCAATTCAACGATGAGAAAGACTTGAAAAAAATCACCTCTAAAACTGCTGGTGTAGTGTTGGAAACAATACAAGGCGGTGCAGGTTTTATCGTTCCAAGAAACAACTACCTACAAAAGGTAAAAAAACGTTGTGAAGAGGTAGGAGCCTTACTGATATTGGATGAAATACAAACGGGGGTCGGACGTTTGGGAACATTATTTGGTTTTCAACATTTTGCAGTAAATCCTGACATTTTTATAACAGGAAAAGGACTCGGTGGAGGTATGCCAATTGGAGCTTTTATCAGTTCTAATGAGATAATGTCAACATTACAAGACAAACCCAAACTTGGACACATCACTACTTTTGGAGGGAACCCTGTCATTGCGGCAGCTGCCTTGGCCACTTTGGAAGAAATTACCAGTTCCAATCTAATGCAAGAAGTCCTACGAAAAGAAACTTTGATACGCTCATTGTTGCAACATCCAAACATCAAAGAGATTAGAGGAAAGGGACTTATGTTGGCTGTCATGGTTGAAAGTCCAGAAATTGCTAACAAAGTGGTCTTGGAATGTTTGGACGCTGGTTTGATTCTTTTTTGGTTATTATATGAAAATAAAGCCATTCGAATCTCTCCTCCACTTACTATTTCTGATAAAGAAATTAAAATTGGTTGTACTCAAATACTTAAAATTCTCGATACGGTGTAATTGTTAAAAACAGGTATGCTAAGAAATCGTTAACCTTGTACCTTCTTACTTGTTTTACAATATATCTATCGTAATATTACGATGGATATCTATAAATAATGGGACTTACAAAAACACAAATATTTAGCAAAAACCAGAACTATGTTGCAATGGTTTCAAAAGTATTAGGACACCCTGCAAGAATCGCTATTTTGGAACATTTATCAACTAAAAAAACTTGTGTTTGTGGGGAATTAGTTCTGGAAATAGGACTATCACAACCGACAATTTCTCAACATTTGAAAGAACTTAAAAACATCGGAATCATCAAAGGAACAATTGAGGGCACTCGAATTTGCTATTGTATCGACCCCAAAAAATGGGAGGAATTTCGCCACTTACTTACAAACTTTTTCAACAAAATTAATACTAGCACCAACGTTTGTTGTTGACCAACAATTTTTACAATTTTTATCACAATGAAATTATCAGAAATCAAAAAACATTTACTAAGCGCAGAAGCCATTGCATTTAAATTGCCAAATGGAGACTTTGTTCCTCCACATTTTCACATAACTGAAGTAGGAAAAATAAGCAAACACTTTATCGATTGTGGCGGGATTGAACGCAAGGAAGAAGTAATCAACTTTCAACTTTGGGAATCGGTGGATTACGAACATCGTTTGTCTCCAGAAAAGCTAACAAAAATTATAGATCTTGCTCAAAAAGTAATTGGATTCGATGACCTAGAAATTGAAGTAGAGTATCAAGGAAATACAATAGAAAAATTTGGTATAGACTTTCAAAATGGATTTTTTTTATTGAAAAAAACTCAAACAGCATGTCTTGCAGAAGATGCTTGTGGGATAGATGTACCGAAAAAGGAATCTGACGTAACTTTTCAAACCAACAACACTTGTACTCCTGACTCAGGCTGTTGTTAAAAAACATAATTATGTCTAAACAAATTTTTACCTCAATTGAAGCAACCCTTGCTTCTTTGGATGCTAAATCAATTAGCGAAGAAAGAAAATCAACCCTAAGACCATTGATTGAATACATTCAAGAATGTGTTGATAAAGACACACCTATCAGGTTGAATTTTATTTGTACGCACAATTCTAGAAGAAGTCACCTTTCTCAAATTTGGGCACAGACTATTGCTGCCTATTATAAAGTTAAAAGCGTTTATTCTTATTCTGGTGGAACTGAAGCCACAGCTATGTTTCCTGTTGTAAAGGAAACACTTATAAATACTGGATTTCAAATAGCTTTGTTAGCTGATGGAGACAATCCTATATACAGTGTAAAGTTTAATGAAAATAGTGCTCCAATCATAGGGTTTTCAAAAACTTATGACAATGCATTTAATCCTCAGAAAGATTTTGCCGCAATTATGACTTGTTCGAGTGCAGACAAAGGATGTCCCTTCATTGCAGGTGCCACCAAACGTATTCCAATTACCTTTGAAGACCCTAAGGCATTTGATAATACTCCACTTCAAATAGAAAAATACCAAGAAAGGAGTTTACAAATAGCGACAGAATTAAAGTATGTTTTTTCCCTAATAAAAAATAAATAATGGCAACAAAGAAATTAAGTTTTTTAGATAATTATCTGACCCTTTGGATTTTTGTAGCCATGGCCATTGGTGTTGGAATTGGATACGTATTTCCAACTTTTCCAGATTTTTTAAACACATTTAGTCAAGGAACTACCAATATTCCTATTGCTTTGGGTTTGATATTAATGATGTATCCACCTCTTGCCAAAGTAAACTACACTTTGTTGCCAAAGGTTTTTAAAGATCTCAAAATACTGAGTACTTCGTTAGTGTTGAATTGGATCGTCGGTCCCGTTTTGATGTTTATCTTGGCCATTCTATTTTTACAAGACTATCCCGAATACATGGTTGGACTTATTCTAATTGGATTGGCACGCTGTATCGCAATGGTATTGGTATGGAACGACCTTGCAGATGGAAGTAGTGAGTACGGAGCTGGATTGGTCGCTCTAAATAGTTTGTTTCAAGTGATATCTTACAGTTTTTATGCGTGGGTCTTTATTACAGTACTTCCCCCATACTTTGGTTTTGAAGGAGCTATTGTTGACATTCCAATTTCTGATATTGCTGAGAGTGTTTCAATCTATTTAGGAATTCCATTTTTAGCCGGAATTCTCAGTAGATTATTGCTTGTTAAAAGAAAAGGTGAATTGTGGTATCAAACAAAGTTTATTCCTAAAATAGCACCACTGACACTTGTTAGCTTATTGTTTACGATTGTTTTGATGTTTAGCTTAAAAGGAGCTTATATCGTTAAAATCCCTATGGATATTGTACTAATTGCAATACCACTGCTGCTGTATTTCATCATCATGTTTTTTATAAGTTTCTTTGTCAATAAAGCACTAAAAAGTAGTTATGACAAAAATGCAGCCATCTCATTTACTGCAACAGGTAACAATTTTGAACTCGCCATAGCAGTCGCAATTGCTGTATTTGGAATCAATTCAGGGCAAGCTTTTGCTGGAGTCATTGGGCCATTAATTGAAGTACCTGCATTGATACTACTCGTAAAAATATCAGTTTGGCTTCGGAAAAAATATTACCAAAACGTTTTGTAAAATACAATTCTTTTAAATATTTTTAGATTTTTCAAAAAAAATGAAAAAAAAAGGGTTAGTTTGTTATTAAACAGTATCTTTGCCGTACAAAAATATATTACATAATGAAACAAGGTACAGTAAAGTTTTTCAACTACGAGAAAGGATTTGGATTTATTACAGACACAGAATCAAACGAAGAGTTTTTCGTACACATCTCAGGTTTAATCGACGAGATCAGAGAAGGAGATACAGTTGAATTCGACTTAAAAGAAGGTAGAAAAGGTATGAATGCAATTGAGGTTAAAGTAATCTAACCCATTGCATCGCAATTTATATTATTCTGTAAAAGCTTGACCGAATTGGTCAAGCTTTTTTTATTTTCAGAAGCTATCTTTTTGATGATAAATAGCTAAAAAAAACACCTATCCAATTATTAATTGTTTAAATTTAGTATATGAAAGCATTCATAGATAACTTGCCTAAAGCTGAACTTCATCTCCATATAGAGGGTACATTAGAACCCGAAATGTTATTTGAAATTGCGAAAAGAAATGAAATAAAAATTCCGTATAAGTCTATTGATGAATTACGCCATGCATACCAATTTGATTGTCTTCAAGATTTTTTGGATATCTATTATCAAGGAGCTAATGTATTGATCACAGAACAAGATTTTTACGATTTGACATACAGTTATCTCACAAAATGTGCCTATCAAAATGTTAGACATACCGAAATTATGTTTGATCCTCAAACACACACAGAAAGAGGCATTTCATTTGAAACTGTCATAAAAGGTATTGCTAGAGCACAAAAAGATGCCAAAACTAATTTAAATGTTTCGTCCCTTCTGATAATGAGTTATCTGAGACACTTGAGTGAAGAAGCTGCTTTTAAAACACTTTCAGAGTCATTACCCTACAAAAATTTAATTACTGCGGTGGGTTTAGATTCTTCTGAAAAAGGAAACCCCCCTTCAAAATTCATAAATGTGTTCAAAGCATCCATTGCTGAAGGTTATATTCCACTTGCTCATGCAGGAGAAGAAGGAGATGCTACTTACATATGGGAAGCTATAAACCTATTAAAGATTCACAGAATTGACCATGGAAACAATGCCCTTCAAGATCCGTTATTAGTAAAAGAAATCGTGAAAAGAGACATGGCATTGACCGTATGTCCACTTTCCAACTCAGCATTAAAAGTTGTTAGTGACCTCAACATACACCCTCTGAAGAAAATGATAGAGATGGGTTTAAAAGTCACAGTAAATTCTGATGACCCTGCCTATTTTGGAGGACAAATTAACACCAATTACGTTGCCATTCAAAAAGCCTTAAATTTGACTAAAAGAGACATGTATGAACTGGCAAAAAACTCTTTTAAATACGCATTACTTCCAGAATTTAAAAAAAAGGAGTACCTAACCGAACTCGAAACTTACTATACCCTAAAATCATGACCATATGATTATTGACAAAATAGAAAACTCAAAAAATTACACAAAAATCCACCCAGACTTCTCAAAAGTCTTTGAATTTATAGCCAATAATAATTTATTTACAATAGAAAATGGAAAATACACTATTTCTGGAGAAAATGTTTTTGCAGTAGTGATGGAATACACCACGCAAGAGGTTTCAAAATGTAAAACTGAAAGTCATAAAAAATATATAGACATTCAGTACATGATACATGGAGAAGAAGAAATAGGTTTTACTACCCTACACAATCAAGTACCAATAACGCCTTATAACGATGATGGTGACTATATGTTTTACAATGTCGAAAATCTCGATATCTTAACGCTGAAAGAAAATCATTTTACCATCTTTTTTGAAGACGATATCCACCAAACGATGCGACAGATTGTTCGTCCCAAAAAATTAAAAAAAGTAGTCTTTAAAATCTTAAAATAGCGGAGTCTAGAAAGGTTCAGTCGCCGTTATAAGTCACAAAATTCCGGGGTGTTTCATACAAAGTGACTCCTAGTTCTAAGCTTTTATCAATATGAGACCTGAGAATATTCCATATCACAACTGAAATATTTTCTGCGGATGGATTTAGGTTTTTGAAATAAGAGACTTCTTCATTTAAGTTTTTGTGGTCAAACTTTTGTTCTATTTCTTTATAAATAAGATTTTTTAAGTAACCCATATCAATTACATAACCAGTATCGGGATCAATTTCTCCCCTTACGGCAACTATCAATTCATAATTATGACCGTGGTAATGAGGATTATTACATTTTCCAAAAACAGCTTTGTTTTTTTCCGTACTCCATGAAGTATTGTGCAACCTATGAGCTGCATTGAAATGTGCTTTTCTGTGTACGGTTACTTTCATAATCTCTAAAGTTCTTTATTTTTTTGTGCATTGTTCCACAAGATCGTGCCTAAAACAATATATCCTATACAAAAAAACATAAAAAAGGAAGTCCACAATGAGGCTTCTTGAATAAGAAGTTCTATCGGTATCTCTCCTTTTGTAAACAACATCTTTGTCAAAGTGGCAAAAAAACTAAAAATGAGACCAACCAATAGCTTGTAGCCTAACTTTTTCATTTGATAAAACTGTAAAACTTTTCAAATATGATACGGAACCATGCCGTATATATTTCAGGTTGCTTCGCCATATCTTCTTTAACAGCCAAAGGTGTCATCCACTTATAAGCCTCAACTTCTTCTTTATTAATATTTGGAGCTTCATTGTAATGTCCTAATAAAACATGATCTAATTCGTGTTCTGTCAATCCATTATCAAAAGGAGCCTTGTAAATGAAAGAAAATGCCTCTTTCAATTCTGTAACAAAGCCCATCTCCTCTTGTAATCTTCTTTTACCTGCAGCAAGATTTGACTCACCTTCTCTCTGATGACTGCAACAAGTATTTGCCCACAAAAGAGGAGAATGGTATTTATCTGCTGCGCGTTGTTGCAGTAACAACTCACCTTTATCGTTTTGTACAAATACAGAAAAAGCCCTGTGTAAAACAGCTTTTTCATGTGCTTCCATTTTTGGCATTAGGCCAATTTGATTGTCATTCTCATCTACGAGTATTACTTGTTCTTCTGTCATTAAATAAAATCTAAACTAATAAAATTCAAAACTATAAAAATCAAGGTGATTTGTATAGTATTATACATTTTTTTTGGAAAATGTTATCCAATAATCTCTGATCATTAGTGCGTCATTAAACGGAATCCTTCACCGTGAATATTGATGATCTCCACTCCTGAATCCTCTTTTAAATAGCGGCGTAACTTTGCTATGTATACATCCATACTCCTGGATGTAAAATAATTATCTTCACGCCAAATTTTAGTCAAAGCGAGTTCTCTTGGCATCAAATCATTTTTGTGTAGTGCCAGCAAACGCAACAACTTATTCTCTTTAGGAGAAAGCTTTATTGATTCATTTTCTTTAAAAGTTAATTGTCTCAGCTTTGAGTTTAAGTGAAAATCTCCTATTTGAAATTCAAATGTTTCTTCTTCAGTATCTGTGGTGACATTTTTACGTAACAAAATTGCATTAATCTTGTGTAAAAGGACTTCAGAATCAAAAGGTTTATTGAGGTAGTCATCTGCTCCCACTTGGTATCCTTTTAAAATATCTTCCTTCATCGATCTTGCTGTCAAAAATATAATAGGAATGTCTTTATCATTTTTACGAATGTCTTCAGCCAATGAAAAACCGTCTTTTCTTGGCATCATTACATCTAAAATACACAAATCAAAGTCATTGTTTTTAAATTCAATCAATCCATCTAGTCCATCCTTAGCATGTGTAACAACATAACCGCTTAAAGTTAAGTAGTCTCTCATTACAATCCCAAAATTTGGATCGTCTTCCACTAGCAATATTTTCTTTTTGCTCATATCTGTTTTTTTTTATTAAGGGAGGAGCGGTAACTTAACAATAAAGGTACTTCCTTTGCCTTTTTCACTTTCGACAAAAACCGTTCCACCGTGGTTTTCTATAATTTCTTTAACATAAGCCAAGCCCAATCCATGACCTTTGACATCGTGAACATTTCCTTTTTGTTCTCTGTAGAATTTTTCAAAAACTTGCTTTTGAGCAGATTTGCTCAAACCAATCCCTTCATCGCTAAACTTAAAAGTAATGAATTTAGAGGTATTCTCTATAAAAATATTAATTTTAGGGGATTTATCAGAATATTTTACTGCGTTTTCAAGGATATTCACAAAAACATTGACCAAATGAAATTCATTTGCCAACCCCTCTATTCCATTCTTTCTTCCACTGACAGTCAATTGTCCATTATTTGCTTGAAGCAATAAAGAAACACGTTCCGTTGCTTCGTCTAGTAATTCGACAAAATCAACAGTAGTTTTTGTTAAATCCAACTGATTCTTTTCTAACTTTGAAATACGCAATACATTTTCAACTTGAGTGTGCATGCGTTTGTTTTCTTCTTTTATCATAGTTACGTACTTCATCACACTTGCTTCATTACCCATTATCATTGGGTTTTTTATAGCATCCAATGCGAGATTAATAGTTGCAATGGGTGTTTTGAACTCATGTGTCATATTATTGATAAAATCAGTTTTAATTTCTGAAATTTGCTTTTGTTTGACCAATTGATATATTGAACTAGCAAATGCGAGCATAATGATAATTGTAAAAAAAATTGAAAGCAGAAGCATAATGCCTATATCAGAAAAAACATAACTCCTCTTTTTAGGAAAAACAACAGTTAATGTATATGCATTTTCATTTCTATCTTTGGTAAACAATCCCGTAGAATACATATTAGTGCTATCACCATTGAAATGCTTTGATTTAATCTGAGTTAGATTTCCGTTGTCAAAGACACCAAAATTAAAACCTAACTCAATGCCACGCTCCTTGAGTTCGTTCTTGAGTACTTCCTCCACGTCCTCTTTTGTCAATCGACTATCTATAGATTTGTTTTTATTGTGATAGGTATCTTCCAACGACATTTTGTCAATTTCAGATAAGTTATTAAAAAAAGTAAACTTTTCAACCGCATTTACCTTAGACAATTCTGTATTGTTAGTTGCCTTTTTCACTTTGTAAACCTCATTTGAACTCGATATGGTACTCATGGTAACCGAATCGTTAGAAAAAAAATCATTCAAACCCTTGTAGGTTATTTTTTCATTGATTCCTGTTGAAGAAAAACGAAAAGTTTCGTTGGTAGTCGTATTGATTTGCTCGTAAACAAATTTTGAAAAATCTGTTTCTTTTACAAACTTCTTAGTTTGAAAAAAGTCCATGAACTGCACAGTGAAATCCACAAAATCCCTCTTGTACAACACTTCATTTGTTTTGGTCAAGGCATATGAAACATCATTGGAAAATTGTTTTTTACGAATTTCAATCGCATTGCTGATCCAGTAAACTTGTACCGTAATAATTCCTACCAACGCAATAGACATCAATAAGACAATAAAAAAAAACATTTTTTTCCCCATACTTCAAAAATAGTTTATTCTAAAGACTGAAACCAACGAATGAGCAAAAGCTTTTAAATTAGAAAAAGTATTTAACGTTCTGTTAAGAAAAATACTTATGGAGCTCGTCAACACATTTCTGAGTTCCCTCTAAACTTAAATTTTCAATGATGTAATGAGATTTTAATCGCATTTCTTCATCTGACAATTGGTTTTCAATACGAGCCTTAATTTGCGCAACATTAGTAGCATCTCGTTCTAAGACACGTTGAATTCTAATTTCCTCAGGAGTAGAAACTAAAATTATTTCATCACAGAGATTATGATTGTCATCTGCCAAAAGTAAGGCACTTTCATATAGAACATAAGGAGCGTTTTGACGCTTTAAAAACTCCATAAAATCTTGTCGGACTGCAGGGTGAACAAGTGCATTAAGAGCCGCTAATTTTTGAGGAGTTGAAAAAACAATCGATGCGATGTATTCTTTATTTAACTCATCTTTTTTATAGGCTTCATCTCCAAGTAACTCTTGAATAGCCTTTTTTAATGCCTGTGAAGAATGCATGAGACGTTTTGCAGCAGTATCAGCAATATAGACAGGTGTACCATATGCTTCAAACATTGCTATAACTGTTGATTTCCCAGCCCCTATACCTCCTGTTAATCCTATTATTTTCATTTTTGTATCAAGTATTCAATTTGATTCGGTATGATGCGAACTGATGAAACTACTGAGGGTTGTTTCATTAGCTCTGGAAGTAAGTAAGCTCTTTTACTCTCCTGTGAATATTTATAATTACAAACAATTTTAAAGTCCTTTGCTGTTATTTGTTTGTAGCTACTCATCCCAACCTGAAAAACGACTTCCACCATCTTTGGATATGTTGTGATTGACGTGTTTTCTGGAAGACCATTGACTGTGAAGGGGACCAAAAAACTATCTTCAGTGAACTTTTCAACACTTGCTCTGAGTGTAATTTTTTTATCAGAAAAACGAATCCCTTGTACCTCTTTTGGAAGCGCTAAATCAACTGAAACAACTACATCTTCAGAAATTTGACTTTGTGCATAAGGTAATGTTGTCAAGGTTCGAATTTTAGCCACCTGAGATTCAGGTCCGGATACCGTAATCGAATCCGGTGAGATTTGTAATCTTTTAGAAAAGTTATACCCCTTTTTAAATTTTAAGTCAAAATTGGTAATTACAGGTACTTTTTTAATGGTATTTTTACCCAAATTAAAAAAAAGGGTGTCTTTGACAAATGAAAGAAGTTTGACCGTTCTGTCCATTTGCATTTCTATGTCCTTCACACTCTTCCTTGTATTCAGATAATAACGGTATTTTTCCTTTTTCCCAATAGTTCTCAAGTCAATGTTAATCTCCTTAGAAGCCAACTGTTCTTTGAGCAACTGAAAACCCGTTCCTTTTACACGCAATTGAACAAATGCTTCAGGTGGAGATTGAAACAGTTTATACTTTGGCAAATTAATGTAATTCACTTTGTAAGGAATAATCGTTTCGTATTCTTTAGACAAATTCGTCATAAGCCAGAAAAATGTAGAAACACCTATGAATAGAACAAAAACGTATTGTTTTTGTGTGAGAGAAATTGAGGGTATTATTTTTGAAACAAAAGATTTCAAAGACATAAAGGAATAATAAAAATATTAATAGTCAGTCTTAAATATACGAAAAATAGACAATTAAAAAGTACGAAAAAAACGATCAAACAATCTTATCTCAGAATGATTTGAACTAAAAAAAGTGAGCCATTCAGCTCACTTTTCTTTACATATTACAGCTAAAAAAACTATGCCTCTTTGCTATACTTTTTCGTCAAATCCATAGACAAAGCAGATTTCTCAAATTTTATTTTACCTGCTCCAGTTTCCAAAACCAATGTCGTGTCGTTGATCTCAACTATTTTTCCGTGTATACCACTTGTTGTTACGACTTTAGAACCTTTACCTATTTCATCTTGAAACTTTTTCTCATTTTTTTGTTTCTTAATTTGCGGACGTATCATAAATAGATACAAAACGATAAACATCAAAGCAAAAGGCATTAAACTTTTGATATCAAAACCTGCTGCTTGAAATTGTATTAATAGTGTCATATTCGAATTTTAAATTATTTCTTTTCTTTAGGTGTTACGAATCCTGTTATTTTCACAATCTCTTTACCTTTGATTGTATTTGTAGTCAAAGTTATAGCCTTAGATTGTTTGTTTTTCTTACCTCTAGAATTAAATTTCACCTCAATATTAGCTGAAGCACCAGGTTTGATTGCTTCTCTTGGCCAAGTAGGAACTGTACATCCACATGATGCTTTTGCCTTTGTGATAATCAAATCTGATTTTCCAACATTGGTTACCTCAAAAGAAGTTTCAACAATATCTCCTTCGTCAATAGTACCAAAGTCATAGACTTCTTTGTCAAAAGAAACTACTGGTAGTGATTCTGCTGCCACATCTCTTTCTTTGGCTTTTTCAACATTAGCTGTTTTTACCTTTGAAGCGGCTGATTTCTTACAAGAAACATGTAGTGCCAAAACGGCAATTAAAAGAATTATTGTTTTTTTCATAAATTTAAAAATGTTTTGAGTAAAAATAGAAATTAAAATAGAAACGTAAAAGTTTCGACTTACAAAATACCCCTTCCTATTTTGTTCAATCTATTATTTTTTTCTAAATCTTTACAAACTTTATCAAGTACACCGTTGATAAAAAAACTACTTTTTGTGGTAGAATAGTCTTTAGCTATTTCTATATACTCATTGATTGTAGCTTTAGTTGGTATGGAAGGGAAATTTAAAAACTCACAAATTCCCATTTTAATAAGAATCATATCCAAGTCTGCAATACGATCAGTTTCCCAGTTTGGAGTTTTATTCTCAATTTCTTTCTCAAAAGAAGTGTGATTCAACACTACTTTCTTGAAAAGATCACTTACAAATTGTTTGTCATCTTCATCCTTATAAATAGTTCCAATAATCAAGCTTTTAGTCTCTTTTAGCGATTGAATTGATTTGACTACCCAAGTATTGATAAAAGGAATATCATCTACCCAACTAATGTTCAAATCTTCATAATAGTCCGCTAACTTTTCATTTGGAGCTATAAAATCTGTATATAAATCGACAATAAATGCAACTTCTTTTTTAAAACTAGTCGATGGAGATTCCATGTATTTTTTATACATCGCACTTTTAATCAAATTTTCATAAATCGTGCGAATATATTTTTCTTCCAAATGCCAATTATCAAGAGCATTTTCTTCTTTGTAAGTTTGAAAAGAAACACTCTGCTCTATCAAAGAAAATACTTTGTTGTCAATAAATTTGGTATTGGGCTTTAAATTCTCTTCCGTAGGAAAAAATTTATTCTTAGAAATTTCTATTTGTTCTTTTGCTATATTCCTTAACTGTGGAAGAATGTCTATCATCAAAACATACAAATCGTACATTTTATCAATACTCGCTAACAGAAATTTTTCCTCTTTTACCAAATTGTCACTTTTTGAAGTTAGCAATGCGTATACAGACTGCATTACTTTTACACGAATATGTCTTCTGTTAATCATTTTAAAGAACTTAATGTTTGTTGATAGATAAGTACAAAAGTACTATTATTTTTTCTATTGTGTTGAAAAAATATGAAATGAATTTGTAGGCACAAAAGAAGTTTCAAGCGCACATTTAAACAATTATTCACGTATCTTGCAAACGCAATAATATAGTTGCGCGACACACACATGAAAGCATTATATTACCTAAACAAATACTTTTACAAA
>JBMZVD010000022.1:0-27764 GCA_049625305.1 Flavicella sp. | reverse complement strand
TATTAGCATACTGTTGGTAATTGTCGTCGTACATCAAAACAGTATCAGATGTGTTAGCTCCTGTTTTTGATGGATTTTCAGTTGCAACATCCATTAATGTAGCACCGTCAGCTACCCATGTAATGTTTCCGTTTCCTTCAAAATCATCCATTGGATCTTCAACCTCACCAGCTGGTGGACATCCATTCTCTTCTGTACCTGCCTCATCTGGACACACATCAAAAATATCAATTACACCATCGCTGTCAGTGTCAGTTTGGTCGAAATCTGCACCTGCACTACCCTCTCTTGCGAATGTAAAGTACCAGTATGCATCTGTTCCACCATTATCCCAAGTAATTCTTACTTCAAATTCATCTTGCTCAATAGATAAAATATCATAAGTAATAGATTCAGCAGCTTCGCTTGCAGAATTCAAATAGGGTCCATTTACAACTTTTGCAAGTCCTAAGTGAGCACCTTTACCAGATAAAGTCAACTTATTGTTGTCTTGGTCGTGGCTATACGTGTAAGAACCTGTACCGTCCATTGGGCTTTCTGGTGCACCACAATTTTCAGGTGCGTCATTTGCAGCTGTCCAGTTAATCCAAGTTTCATCACCCATTTGGTTTTCAAAAGAGAAATCAGCGTTAAATACGTACTTATCATCATACAAACAACTTCTGTCTAAAATAACCTGTGCTGTATTTTGCCACCACATAGTTCCTTTTTCAGCATCAGGACCAACAAATAATGATCCTTCTTCGTGCTTGAGAACCCAAGTTCCCTCCAATGGAGATGCATCAGGTTGCACATAAGTTACGTTTACATCTTGAGTGATAGTTACGTCTTCAGCTTCAGAAGCAGAAGCAGTTACAGATACACTATAAGTTGCATTTACATTTGGGTAATCATACATTACACCTGGTCCTGCAGTTGCTATTACATCAGCATCATTGGTAGCAGCAGCATCTCCAAAATCTACAGAGTAAGCTGTTCCTCCAGTAGACGTTGGAGTTACTGTAATTTCTGTCCCATCTCCACCTGCCTCAGTTGTGAAGCTCACGTTTGTAATTGTAGTTGTGGATCCTCCTCCATCTCCACCATTGTCTGATGGTGTATTGTCGTCGTCATCACATGCGATTGTCAGTCCTAAACCTAGTAGCACAAACATTCCTGTTTTAAAAAAGTTTTTCATTTCTATTGGTTTTAATTATTGGTTAATAAATTGGTTTTTACTTGTTATTATTGAATCGATTTAGTTATACCCTGGATTTTGTCCCCATGTTTCAACCGCGTTGGCTAAATTCAGTTCTACAAGAGGTATGGGGAATATTTCGTTTGTACCTACTGTAAAATTGATTTCTCTTTCCTCAATGTTGTCTCCTGTTAGAGAATCGTTATAGGCATCAAATGCCTCTTTGGCTTTGTTTGTTCTCACTAAATCAAAGAATCGATGTCCCTCACCAGCAAGTTCCAAGCGTCTCTCGTTATAAATTGCTTTTAAAAGATCGCTTTCTCCGTTGTATGGATAGTCGTGACTTGTATTACCAAATGCTCTTTCTCTTACGTCATTTAGATAGTCAATTGCATTTGCACCATTACTTTGTGCTTCTGCTTCAGCAGCCATCAATAATACGTCCGAATAACGAATCACTCTGTAATTGTTTTGGTAGCTCACAGGATCTGTTGAAACGGTAGGTTCATTTTTTCTGACCAAGTATTTTTTATTGTAGAATCCTGAATTCTCTCTACTTTCTCCATAGCTTCCATTGTTTGGTGCAAAAATTGTTACATTTTTTCTAAGATCACCTGATTGGTACAAGTCGTTTATATTTTTAGTGAAAATGTTGATACCCCATCCTTCTTTAAAAGTTGGGTGGCTGAATGATGCTCTAGGTCCATTACTTTGTGGCATGTAATTACCTGCATTGCAATACAAACAGTCCCAGTTGTTTCCAACAACTCCAGTGTATTGAATTTCAAATACAGACTCGCTTGAGTTTTCTCCATCCGCTGTAAATAAGTTGGTAAAATCAGATCCTGTAACCAATTCGTACTCTCCACTGGTGATTACTGCATCAAATGCTTCCGCAGCATCTGCATATTTTTTGTGGTATAGGTACACTTTACCAAGTAAAGCTTGAGCAGTAGATTTAGTAATCTTATATACTTCAGTACTCGGTCTAGAGGTTGCCAGATTAGGAATGGCTTCTTTCAAATCTTCTTCAATTAATGCGTAAACGGCATCTACACTTCCCACGCGGTTGATTGTGTATTGGTCTCCGAAAAGTACTCTAGAATCCACAATACGTTGTACTTCGTTTCTCTTTTCGGTAAATAGAGGGATATCACCAAAATACTTGCACAATTCGAATACAAAATAGGCTCTTAAAAAATAGACTTGTGCAATCACATCGTCTTTTCCATCAAAGTCTGTCTTGTCTTTAAATTCCAATACATAGTTAGCTCTATTCACTGCGGCATACATCAATTGCCAAATCTGTTGAATTTGATCGTTGTTGGCTGGCGTATGTTCCATTTTGTCAATATTCTGCAAGGTTGGTTGGTCAAAAGTATTTGGATCACCACCAGCAATAATATCATCTGACGCCGTATGAGCCACCATAACGTTAAACATTGTAGTTTGAAGCATGTCGTATACTCCAATCAATGCATCTTCGTATTCTTCTTCATTATTAAAATAGTTCTCAGAGTTAGGAGCAATAGGTAAAATATCTACCGTATCGTCACATGAAAAGAGTATCGTACTACAAAGAATGAAAAGAAGTGAGGTTTTAAATATATTTTTCATCTTGCTTAAAAGTTTAAATTGATTCCTAATAAATATGTCTTTGCAATTGGGTAAAATCCTTTATCGATTCCAGCTCCAATAGGAGTACCGTCTCCTGTAGCTGAAGGATCGTATCCTTTGTAATCGGTAAAAGTAAATAAGTTGTTACCCGACACATATATTCTACATTTTTTAATGTTTACTCTGCTGATTAAGCTTTCTGGTAGGCTGTAGCCAAGCTGTATGTTTTGGATTCTCAAATAAGAAGCATCTTCTACAAAAAAGTCTGAGAAGTTGTCGTAACTGACTGAAGCACCATTTACTGGGCGTGGAATTGAATTGCTAGGGTTTGTTGGTGACCAGCTATCAAGTACATATTTCCCTTTGTTAGAGTATAAGTTTTTACGCTCGTAGTCACGTACCATGTCATTTCCAATAGAGGCGAAAGCAGAGGCGCTTAAGTCAAAGTTTTTGTAATTGACACCAATATTCAATCCCATGGTCATGTCTGCAATAGGGTCCCCAATATTCGTTTTGTCTTTTTCAGTAATTTCACCATCACCATCGACATCCACAAATCGCAAATCACCTGGTTTGGCATTTTTGTGATAAACTCCGGTAGATCCATCTTCGTCAAGAGGAGCGTTTGCATTTAAAGCGTCAATTTCAGCTTGATTTTGGTAGATTCCTTCCGTTTTGTATCCGTAAAAATATCCGATTGGCATTCCAGCTTCCATACGTGAAGTCAGTAAATTTTCACCGACTAAAAAAGATCCACCTTCTAAGAAACCTTCTGTACTACCAACATATAGTACTTCATTGTGAAGTTTACTGAAGTTATAACTTACATTGAATCGGAAATCTTGAGTTACATTTTTATTGTAACCTACTAACAATTCAAAACCTTTGTTTTCAACATCTCCCGCATTGATGATAGGAGGAGCAGAACCAGGAGCAGAACCTCCAAGAATTCCTGATACATTTGCTTGTACTAACAAATCCGTTGTTTTTTTTGTAAATAGATCCGCACTAATATTCAATTCATCATTGAAAAATTTAGCATCAATACCTATGTTTCCTGTAGTTGTATTTTCCCAACGAATTTCAGGATTTGCCAATTTACCCAATGCTTTCCCAATTAATACATCGTTGGCATCCGTCTCGTCATTGTTGGTATATAAGGCCTCTCCGTTTAATAAAGATAGAAAACGATCCCCTTCAATTCTGTCATTTCCTACAACCCCATAACTGGCACGTAGCTTTAAATAGCTAATGGTTTCATTGCCTACTAAAAAATCTTCTTCAGAAACGTTCCAACCCAAGGAACCTGATGGGAAATATCCAAATTTGTTCAAGGGACCAAATTTTGAAGATCCATCACGACGTATCACTGCAGAAACAAGGTATTTTCCTTTGTAATTGTACTGCAATCTCGAAAAGATTGAGTACAAACGGTTGATATAACGATCGGCACCCTCTTTCAGTTGTTCTTCATTGAACCTCGGTCTGATATTTTCAGGAGGTACATATGCAAAAACAGCATCTTCAATGGTGTTTCTACCATTTATCAATCCTCTTCCACTTCTACCAGTGTAGCGGCCTTTAAACTCAATTATTGATGTACCAAGAACGACATTTAAGTTGTGCACCTCATTGAAAACTTTTGAATAGGTCAAGTAATTTTCCCACTTGTAATCATCGTAAATATCAGCATTGTCTGATAACTCATTACCATCGTCTTTGATGATTGTTGGGTCATCTTCAATAGTTCCTTGTTTTCCTGCACCATAACTAAATACCGGTCTAAAAACATCTGACATCACTACAGCGTGATTCATCTGAAATTTAGAATCTATTTGTAGTCCTTCCAAAGGTGTGTAGTTAAGACCAAAAGTAGCAGAGATTTTGTCAATTTTAGCGGTGTTGTAAGTGTTGTCTATCAATGCCATTGGGTTTACAACTTCACGTGCAGTGTTTAATGTTTCTCCATAACCACTGTCATTGTTTGTATCCATAACCGGAGTTAATGGGTCACTGTTAACTGCGCCGTATAGTACAGATCCAATACTACCTTCGGGTAAATTATTTTTTGTGGAATTTGTGTAGATAGCTGTAGTTGAAAGTTTTACATTGCTAAGCAAGTCGTATTGCAAGCTTACTCTAGCTGTCGTTCTTTCGTATGCAGATTTGTCCATACCAACAACCCCCTCTTGATTTAGATAAGACGCTCCAAATGAATAAGTGAGTTTTTCAGTACCTCCGTTAAAACTAATGTTTGCATTTTGGATGGGAGCTGTATCGAAAACTGCTTTTTGCCAATCAGTAAGTGTAGTAATAGGGTTTAAAAAATCGTTTGGATAAAACACTTGACCAGTGTTTTCAACAGGAATAAATTTATTTGATCCTCCTCCATTTGTAGATGCTGCGTTTACATAAGTAGCATAGTCGTAAATATTGTCGATTAAGTCAATCTGCTTACTGGTTTGTTGAAACCCTACATAAGAGTCAAAACTCACTCTCAAGTCTGTATTCTTATTCCCTGTTTTTGTTTCGATTAAAATAACTCCGTTGGCTGCTAATACACCATAGATACCTGCAGTTGCATCTTTCAATACATTCACACTTTTGATATCATTTGGGTTGATTACCGACAAATCTTCAATAATATTCCCGTCCACTAAAATCAATGGTCTACTGTCTCCATTAGTTGAGATACCACGAATACGGATGTTTAATCCACTACCAGGAGAACCAGATGAAGAAGTAATGTTTACCCCGGACACCTGTCCTTGAAGCGCTTGTTCTACGCGTACAGGATTTAATTTATCTATAATTTTAGAATCAACTACTGAAACAGCTCCAGTTACCTCTTTTTTTCGTTGTGTACCATAACCAACTACGACAACTTCGTCTAATGCTGCTGTATCTGGTTGTAAAATGATGTTTAGGTTTCTTTGATTTCCTATAGTGATAGATTGAGTAGCGAATCCAACATAGCTAATTTCAATAGTTTCACCTTTGTTTGCATTAATGGTGAAATTTCCATCAAAATCTGTAGATGTTCCTGTTTTTTTTCCTTTAATAAGGACATTAGCTCCGGCAATTGGAAAATTGTCTTCTGAGGAGGTTACGATACCTGTTATTTGAGTTTGTTGTGCGAACATTAAAAAAGTCGACAATACAAACAAAAAGAGCATGGTGGTTCTTTTCATTGGTTTAGGTTTTTTACAAAGTCCTTTTGAGGAGTCTGTTGTTTAGTTTAGTTTGTAAATCTGGTTAAAGATTGTGGTTGAGTTAAAATTTAACTTTAATTTTTAAGTGTATAGTTACTTAAACGTTTGAGAAACAACTTTAACAGTTACTAAATTACGAATGTATAGTAGTTTTTGTAAGAAAATGACCTATACAAAAACACAACAACATGAAAAAAATGTATTTATATCCGTTTTTTTTGTTGTTTTCGCTTTGATTTATGGCTATTTTGAAGAATGTATAATTTGTGTTTGTTTTTAATTAATTATTAAAAACATTTAAAAAAACAAAAATGTTAAGGTGTTGTAGTTAGGTGAGATCTGTTATATTTCAAGAATGTGATGGGTCAAATTGTCTTTTGAGGACAATCCCATTTTTTTTCTGAGTCTGTAGCGTTTGATTTCAACACTTTTGTATGAGATGTTTAGCAAAGGAGCTATTTCTTTTGAGCTTAGATTAAGGCGCAAGTAAGCACACAGTTTTAAGTCATTCGGTGTAAGAGATGGGTGTCTGTCTTTTACCTTCTTTAAGAAGTCTTTGTCTGCATTGTTAAATGCTTCTTGAAACAGTTCCCAATCACCATTTTTATCAATGTTTTTATCAATAATTTTAATTACGGGCTTTACGATGTCTTTGTTTTCAACTAAGCTAAGTTCTTTTTTGATGTTGTTTAGAAATTCATTCTTTTTTATAATGCTCATAGTTGAGGCTGCCAATTCTTTATTCTTAATTTCGATATCAGATTTCAATTTGTCATTTCTGAGTTTCATGAGAGCTTTTTCATTTTCTAATTGCAACCTTTCAACTTCTTTTTCCTTTTTTAATAGGAATTCTTGTTTTTGACGTTTGTAATATTGTCTATATATAGTGTGTATCGCCGCAAATATGAAAGCTGTTAGTAAAATATAAAAAGCAATCCAAAGATTGGATAAGTACCAAGGTCTTCCAATAGAGAATTTATAGGATATGCTGTTTTGTGTTGGCTTGTTTCCAACTTTGGCACGCACATGAAAGGTGTAATTTCCGAATGATAGATTCTTAAAGTTAGCATTTGTATTGGTCGACCAATCGCTCCAATTATTGTGTAACCCTTCAAGTTTGTATTGGTATTTACGTTCTGAATACTTTTCATATAGAGGAATTCCATACGAAAAACTAACATTGTTTTCCTTATAATCTATTGTACTGCTCTTACTTTTATCTAAATATTTTTCTGACTCGTTTATTTTTTCTTTGGTGATCTTGTTGAGGTAAACAGTGTGCTCTTTAATGTCCTCTTTGTTTAGGTTGACAATCATATAGCCTTCTGAATTCCCAATTAAGTATTGATTTTTGTCAAACAAACTTATGTTTTCATAGCCAGGAATGTCTTTTCTAAAACTATAAGGAAGGGAGATTTTATTGATTTCTAGATTGGTGTTGTGTTTATTTTGAACTATGTAAACAATGTTCTTGTCTGTGAAAGCCCAAACTTTATTATCAATTGTTTTTACTAGTTTACCAGATACATAATGGTCTTTTTTAAAAAGTAAGTCTGTCCATAGGCTGTCTTTTTGAAATCGAAGCGATGCTTCGTTATAAGTAGCTATTTCTGCATTTCCTGTATAAATAATCTTTTTCTCAATTGAAATCATCCCTGATTTTATCCCTTTTTTACTACTGTCAACCGTACTTTCAATTATTTCAGTAAAGTCTTCATTGGTTTTAACGGAATAAATCCCCTTATATTCATGATTGATAAAAATTTGATTTTTATCATTTATTTCAAAATAGCGACATGAGTTTTCAAATCCTTTGATTTTGTTTTTTAATCGCCAACCATTTTCTTCTTTCTGAAGTATATAAAGCCCTTTGTAATTTCCTTGTAAGAGTTTGTCTTTAGAGTTTGGGATTTTTTTGATGTCCCATGTGCCAGGAACTTCACTAATTAATGATGCTTTTGTTTTAGTTATTTCAAACGTTCCTTTGTTATGCCCGCAAAAAAGTTTGTTTTCTATCAGTTTCAAGCACCAGACTTGGCCTTGTGTATTTTCGATCAAATGAAATCTTTTTTTGTTGAGGTATTTGTAAAAAAGACCTTGGTTTGTTCCTATATACAAGATGTCATTGTGTCTGATAGTTGCATAAACAGCACCTAGTTTTCCGTCATAATCAGTATATACAGTGTAGGGTGAGTTTAGATTTAAGATACTGATTCCATTGTCTAAACCTAGCCATAGATTGTGATCCTTATCTTCAAAAGTAGCCAATACTGTGTTGTTGTTTAATCCTTTCCTTTGGTTTATATTTTGTAATACTTTTCCATCTTGACTTACAATGTAGATTCCATTGGCAATAGTTCCAAGAATTATAGAGCCATTTTTCATTCTACAGCTACTATAAACACTCTTTTCTTTGAATAATTCAATGTTTCTTCTCCAAGGTCTTAGTACGCCGTTTTCCGACATTAAGTACATTCCTTCTTCTTGTGTTATCAATAAAAGATTTTCTCCTTTAGGGTAAATATTTACTATAATATTTTCTTTTAAAATGTCGTTTCTAGACAGCAGTGTGGTAATGTCGTTTTCAATCTTGTACAGACCGTCTTTTGATTTTTGAAAATAGATTGTTTTGTTGATAACAAAAACCTTTTCAAGAACAGTTTTAGAATTGATGATTTTGAAGGTTTTTCCAAGTGTGTCGTATATATACAATCGATTTAAAGACTGGAAGATTATTTCATCTTCATAAGACAATATGTTCCATATTTCTTCGTCTTCAACAAGAGGTATTTTTAGTTGTTGACTAATTGAAGTATATGTAAGTGTTCCAAAATTATTTTTTTCCCAAACACCAAACTCCATGTGACAACCGGTGTATATTTTTTCCTGAATCACTGCTACAGCTCTCATTACGGTGTTATTTGGAGATGGGTATAATGACCAAGTATCGCCATTGAATTCTAACAATCCGTCATTGTTTGCAACATATATATGTTTGTTGTTGTCCTGAGCTATTTTCCAATTTTGATTGGCGGCTTTGTAATGGTGAGTCTTGAAGTTTTGTAAAGGAGATCTTTCCTGTGAATAGGAGGTGTTAATTAGGAAAAAACAACAAAACAGTATAGCTATGTAGAAGTGTTTCAATCGAATGTCTTTAGTGGTTAAGATGAATCTAATTTAATGATTTTATCTGAAATGTAAAGTCTACCATCTGTTTGTTTGATACTTTAGGAATATTTCCAATAACTTTACGGTATCACAAATAATAATTTAAGTGTCAGAAAAGCCTATTAAAAAAATAATTCATGTGGATATGGATGCGTTTTTTGCTTCTGTCGAACAGTTAGACAATCCAGATTTGAGAGGTAAACCAATCGCTGTAAGTGGAGGTGAGTTAAGAGGAGTTGTATCGGCGGCAAGTTATGAGGCACGAAAATTTGGAGTGCGTTCTGCTATGTCTGGAGCTCTTGCAAAAAAATTATGTCCTGATCTGATTTTTGTGCCCACTCGTTTTTCAAGGTACAAGGAAATTTCAAAGAAAGTCCGACAGATATTTTATGAATATACAGATTTAGTAGAACCTCTTTCATTAGATGAGGCCTATTTAGATGTTACCGAAAATAAAAAAAACAACCCATCTGCCACTTTGCTAGCAACTGAAATTAGAAAGCGAATTTTTGAAGAAACAGGTTTGAATGCCTCCGCTGGAATTTCTATCAATAAGTTTTTAGCGAAAGTAGCCTCTGATATCAACAAGCCTAATGGTCAAAAAACAATTGCAAAAGAAGAGGTGTTGCCATTTTTAGAAAATTTACCAATAGAAAAATTTTACGGTATAGGTAAAGTTACTCGTTCTAAAATGTTTCAATTGGGGATTTTTTCCGGAAAGGAATTAAAAGCAAAATCCCAGGAATTTCTCAAGAAGCATTTCAAAAAATCAGGTTTGTACTATTATCAAATAGTCCGAGGCATTCATTCGAGTGAAGTCAAACCGAATAGAATACGAAAATCAGTGGCTGCAGAACATACCTTTCAAGAAAATCTTACTTCTGAAATTTACATGTTGGAAGAATTAGAGAAAATTGCTGCTGTTTTAGAAAATCGATTGTTGGCATCGAAGGTGTCAGGTAAAACCGTAACTTTAAAAATTAAGTATAGTGATTTCAGTCAGCAGACAAGAAGTAAAACCTTACCTTATTTCATAAAAGATAAATCGGTGCTTTTGGATACAGTTCAAGAATTGTTATACCAGGATACTTTGAACAATTCAGTTCGCCTATTGGGGATATCTGTGACCAATTTAAACACGGTAACAAAAAAGAAAACAACGGTAGTAGAAGCACAATTAAAATTAGATTTGAAATAATGCAAACAACCAAAGAAAAGCTTTTAGAGGCCTGTAAGAATTCCGTAAAATCTACTATGGAAAATATTGCAATCACCATTCAATCTTGTAAAAATGATTTGGCATCTGAAACAAAAAGTTCCGCAGGAGATAAACACGAAACTGGTAGGTCAATGCTTCAATTAGAAATGGAGAAAGCAGGTCAGCAATGGTTGCAAGTGCAGCAAACTCATAATTTACTTTCAAAAATATCTATTGAGCCTTCAAATGGGCCTATCAGATTAGGAAGCTTGGTTTCTACTTCCAATGGTGTTTTTTTTCTAGCGGTAAGTATTGGGCAACTGAAGGTTGATAGTCTTTCTATTTTTGTTATTTCTCCAAGCGCTCCTATGGGTAGGTTGTTGATAGGTAAAAACATAGGAGATTCCTTTATTTGGAATGCAAAAGAGATTCAAATTTACGACATTGCATAAATAAATAACGAAATTCATGTAAGGCTTCGTATTATTTTCGTCCAACCATAGAATTATAACATAAAAGAAGTACAAAATGACAGAACTATTGACAAAAGCATCTTTTCTAGAAAAAGTGTTTAATTTCGAAGAAAGTAAAGAATGGAACTATAAAGGAGAGCTGCCTTGCATCATTGATTTTTATGCAGATTGGTGTGGGCCTTGTCAGTCCCTAGCTCCAGTTTTAGAGGTGTTGAGTGATGAGTATGTAGGAAAAATACATATTTACAAAATAGATACTGAAGCCGAACAAGAGCTATCTGCAGCTTTTGGAATTCGTAGTATCCCTTCCATGTTATTTTGTCCTTTAGGAGCTCAGCCGCAGATGGCTCAGGGAGCTTTGCCAAAGCAAGAGTTAGAGCAAATAATCAAAGATGTGTTGGGGGTTGTTAAACATTAGGGTTTAATTAGAACTAAGCGTTTTTCCTGAATTTGTGCATTTTGAGTTATGATTTTTTTTTGTTTTGCAAGAATCGTTGTATTAATAGTAACAATTGAGTGTGTTTTTTTCTTGAGATTAAAATAATTTTGAGATGCTAAAATTCAAACAATGAAATATTTTTACTTACTATCAATAGCCCTTTTCACGATGAGTTGTGGAGGAGGAAAAACAGAAAAGTCAACGAAAGCAAAACCCAATGTGGTATTCATCTTTACTGATGATCAAACATATTCATCTATTCATGCTTTGGGAAATAAAGAAATTAAGACTCCTGCCTTAGATTCGTTTGTTGAAGAAGGTACTACCTTTACACATGCTTACAATATGGGAGCTTGGAATGGAGCTGTTTGTGCGGCTTCAAGAGCAATGATGAATTCTGGAAGAACTGTATGGAGGGTTAATAAATTCCGTAAAAATTGGAAGAATAAAGATTCTTTGAATATGTCTTGGGCAAAGTTGATGGAGTCTCAAGGGTATGATACTTATATGACTGGTAAATGGCATGTAGATGCTGATGCAGAAGACTTATTTCAAAACGTAGTTCATGTGCGTCCTGGTATGCCTCACGATGCATGGGGTGGACATAAAAGAAAAGGTGGTATCGAAAAAGGGGAGCCTGTGCCAGTTGGTTATGGGCGTCCTAAAAATGAGAACGATACTATTTGGAAGCCATGGGACAAGAAGTTTGGTGGTTTCTGGGAAGGTGGTACACATTGGAGTGAAGTGGTTCGACAGGATGCTATCGGATTTATCGAACAAGCAAAACAAAAAGAAGATCCATTCTTTATGTATCTAGCTTTCAATGCGCCTCACGATCCAAGACAAGCACCTAAAGAGTATGTAGATATGTATCCATTGGAAAATATCGCGGTGCCTGTTAGTTACCAAGATGAATATCCTTTTAGACACAGTATTAGAAACGGTGATTATTTGCGTGATGAGATGTTGGCACCAATGCCAAGAACGGAATATGCGGTGAAAGTTCACAGACAAGAATACTATGCGGCTATCACTCACGTAGATGCTCAAATAGGTATGATTGTAGATGCTTTGAAGAAATCTGGTAAAATGGATAATACCTATATTATGATGACTTCAGATCACGGTTTGGCAATGGGTCGTCATGGTTTTATGGGAAAACAAAACTTATACGACCACAGTATCCGTCCGCCAATGATTATTTTGGGGCCTGATATTCCTAAGAATAATAAAGTAGATGCAGATGTATATTTGCAAGACGTTATGGCAACAGCTTTGGAAATAGGTGGTGTTGAAAAACCTTCTTATGTTGAGTTTAATAGTTTCTTGAGCTTGGCTAAGGGAGAAAGAAAAGAAAGTCACTACGATGCCATATACGGGGCTTATCTTAAGGTACAACGAATGATTCGTAAGGATGGGTATAAGTTGTTAGTATATCCTGAAATCAATAAGGTGCGTTTGTATAACTTAAATGAAGATCCAGAAGAGATGAATGATTTGGCAGCTTTGCCAGAGCAACAAGAAAGAATCAAAAGTTTGTTCAAAGGATTGATGCAGTTACAAAAAGATTTGGATGATACGCTAGATTTGTCTGAAATGTACGCAAAACTTTAAAACATCATTACACGTTGTTAAACATCCCCTTGTAAGGTTAAATTACAAGGGGATATTTATTTTGAGGTGTGACCTGTAGTTTGGATGCTAAATTTAGTTTAAATTTGCCACCAAATCTATGTCACCATTGAATACGCTTCCTTTTTCTATTTCCAGTGCAGAAGCCTTTGAGAAAGCAGCACTTGATACTTTTCGTTATCAAGCCCAATACTGTGCAGTCTACAAAGAATTTATTGCTTATTTGGGAGTAGATTCAACACAGGTAAATTCGATAAAGGATATCCCTTTTTTACCGATACAGTTTTTTAAGTCCCACAAGATTATAAATGAGAACGCTTTAATTGAGCAGACTTTTCTAAGTAGTGGTACCACGGGTATGTCACAAAGTAAGCATTATGTAGCCAATATTTCTGTTTACGAAGAGAGCTATCAAAAAGGTTTTAATTTATTTTATGGACCTGTAGAAGATTATGTTGTGTTGGCGTTGTTGCCCTCGTATCTCGAGCGAGAAGGTTCTTCCTTGATTTATATGGTTGAGGACATGATAAGAAGATCTAAACACATTGAGTCTGGTTTTTATTTGAATGATATAGAAGTCTTAAAAAACCAGTTACTCTATCTGGAATCTCAGGGGAAAAAAACACTTTTGATCGGTGTTTCATTTGCTCTTCTAGATTTGGTAGAATCCTATCAGTTTTCGTTCAAAAACACCATAGTTATGGAGACAGGGGGTATGAAAGGTAAACGAAAAGAAATGGTGCGTGAAGAGCTGCACAATATATTAAAAAGTGGATTTGGAGTTGATGTCATACATTCTGAATATGGGATGACAGAGCTTTTAAGTCAGGCTTATTCAAAAGGCAATGGTCTTTTTTCGTGTCCACCATGGATGTGTATTATGATACGAGATACTGAGGATCCATTGAGTTTATTACCGCTTGGAAAAACAGGAGGCATCAATGTGATTGATTTGGCGAATGTAAATTCATGTTCTTTTTTAGCGACTCAAGATTTGGGTAGGTTACACACGAATGGCGATTTCGAGATACTCGGTCGTTTTGATAATTCGGATATTCGTGGCTGTAATTTATTGGTGAGCTAGTGCTCTAGCTATTAGCAGCTCCTTTAAGTAAATAAGCTGCCAACACGCCTGCTATGGCTCCAAACAAATGTCCTTCCCAAGAAATATATCTATTTATCGAGGGGAATACACCCCAAATCAATCCGCCGTAAAGTAGAATAACTCCAATTGAAATCATAAGTGGAATTATTTTTTTTTCAATAAATCCATTCGCCATTAAAAAGGCAGCGAGACCATAAATCAATCCACTAGCGCCAATATGATTTGCATTTCTACCCATTAGCCAAACAAGAAAACCTCCAGCTAAGCTGCTAAAAATAATAACACTCAATGCTTTTTTAGGATAAAAGGTGTTGAGTATAAAAAGTAATACAATCAATGGTACCGTATTGGAAATTAGATGTCTCCATCCTCCATGAAAAAAAGGAGCTAAGAAAATACCTACAATTCCTTTGGTGGTTCTTGGTACGATTCCAAACTGTGTTATGGGTAGCAAAAGACTAGCAAAAAACACCACATAGATGGCTGCTACAAATTGTAAAATGTATTTGTTGTGTATCATAGTTCAAATGTTTCTCCACATTTAGGGCATTTGCATTTTTGAATGCCTTCTTTTTTTCTTTTTTGTTCTTGGATTTTCTCTATAAATGAGGAGCTTATGATACCCGTAGGAAGTGCAACAAAGCCAATTCCTATCAATGCAATGAATCCACTCAATAATTTCCCCAAACCTGTTATGGGGTATACGTCACCATAACCAACAGTAGTTAAGGTTGCTATGCCCCACCAAAAGGCATCACCAATATTTGAAAATTGTTCGGGTTGTTCATCGTGTTCTATAAAGTACATTAAGGTAGAAGAAAGTAATAGTAAAACAAAAGTAACGAATACGGTGACCGACAACTCTGCTTTTGTTTCCTCAAAAATACTTTTTATTGTTTTTAGTGATTTTGAATAACGGGCTAATTTAAAAATACGTAACAAGCGAAACAATCGTAGTACACGTACAATCCTTAGGTCAAAAGGAAATATAAAAGGTAGGTAAAAAGGCAGTATGGCAATCAAATCGATGATTCCCATTGTAGAAAACGCAAAATTGATTCGTTCCTTTTTGTTTTCTTTTGTGATGTCTGAAGCCCATATACGGAGTAGGTATTCTAAGGTAAATAATGCAACAGAAAAGACTTCAAATCCATAAAATAAATTTTGGTAATTGGTTCTTAAGGTTTCGTAAGATTCTAAAATTAGTGCGATGATATTGAGCAGTATCAAAGCGTATATAAAACGTATAAAATAGGGGTTGGTGTTGATAAATTTTCCTACTTTCTTTTTCATGCTTTAAAATTTAGAATTCCGTTGGGGTTACAATGTATGAAATTTTTAAAGTGCGTTTTTAAAATGTTCTAATTTCTCTTTGTTACAACTGCTAAGTTCTATATAGCTTTTTCCACTCTCAGGGAAAGTGTGTATGGCGAGGTGACTCTCTCCCAATAACCAAAAACAGGTGTACCCTTTTACAGGAAAATGATGTTCATTGAATAATATGACACTAAAGCCACTTTCTTTTAAAAGGGCATCATAGGTTTTTTTTAAAATATTAGGCACAGTACAATCAGACCAAAAAGCGTGGTTGTAGATGTTAGCTTCAATATGTTTGTAAGTAGTTTTCATAAATTAATAGATATCCCAATTTCCTTTGAGATAGTATTGGTACAATACAGGGTTATGAATCTTATTGATTTCAATGTCGTTTTGTGTGTTGTAAAATTCTTTACCAAAAGAGGTGAGCAATTGCATGGCTTCATTATTGATCCATCGTGTATCGATATTTTCAAATCGTAGCTTTTGTAATTTTATTTTCAGTTGCTCTGAATCTATAGCTTTGTTTTTTGTCCCCAATATCCATCCCCATTCTCCCATAGAGAGAACTTGATTGTGCATTCTTACAGTGTTGAATCCTGCTGATTGTATCGTTCTGTTTATGCAGTTGTAGGCATTTGTTGCAAAATAAGGACTTCCAGCTTGGGTGATGATGAGTCCGTTTGGTCTTAATTTTCTGTAGCAAAGCGTGTAAAATTCGTGAGAATACAACCTGCCAAGTTCAACATTTCTGGGGTCGGGTAAATCCGCGATGATGATATCGTAAAAAGTACCTTGATTTGCTTCTAAGTGTATGTAGGCATCTTTATTAAAAATGTTTAGCTTTTTATTGTGCATACTTCCTTGATTAATATCAATAAGTATGGGGTGGTTACTACCTAGTGCTGTCATTTTTGGATCCAAATCGACCATGTCTATCTTTTGAATTTCCTTGTGTTTGAGTAGTTCTCGAACGGCACATCCGTCACCTCCGCCGAGTATCAAGACCCGTTGAGGGTTTGGATGAAGTTGCATGACAGGGTGAACCAATGGTTCGTGGTACATCTTTTCGTCCAAAGAGCAGAATTGTAAGTTGCCATTTAAATAAAGCCAATGTTCATCTTTCCATTCTGTGAGTACAATTTTTTGATATTTGCTCTGTTCGGAATAAACTACTTTGTCTTTGTACTTTTTTTGTTCTCCCCACTGAATGATAGGTTCGGTGAATGCAATACCTAGTAATAGAATAGTTAATACAAGTAGAAGTCCAGCTTTCAGGTTTGTGGATTTTTGAGGTGCTATTTTATCTTTAAAACGATACAACACAATCACTGCGACCAAAAAATTTATGATACCCAGCACAAAAGGAGTGTATGACAATCCAAGTATAGGTAAGCCTACAAATGCAAAAAAGACACCTCCGACCAAGCTCCCATAATAGTCTTTTTCTAGAATGGATGAAATATTGCTTTTTAAATCTTCGTATTCTTTGTTAATACGAACTACCAAGGGAATTTCAAGACCGATCAACAAACCCACAGTCATGCTTAATCCATAAATCACAATGCCATAATAATCGCTAATAGCAGCTAAGGTGTATACCAATACGGAAGAAAATGCCACAAGTAAAGACAAGCCTGCCTCCAAAATCAGAAAATTTTGGATAAGATTTTTTGTGATTAGTTTGCTCAACCTACTTCCTAGTCCCATACAGAATAACATCAAAGAAACAATCATGGTCCATTGTAAGATTGAATTCCCTATAAAATATGTGGCCAAAGTAGATAGGATATACTCAGCAACAATTCCTGCAAATCCCGTAGCGAAAATAGCAGTTTTTAGAATTAAAGAATTTTTTTTTAGATACTCCATGTGATGAGTATGGCAGAGGCAATATAGGCAAATGCTTCAATCAACCCGGCTCCGACATTTGCTTTTTCTTGGTTGATAATTTCGTCAGTTAAGGAACGTCCCGGTAAAAGAATCTTATCTGCAAACAATCGCATGATGGGTAATAATACAATTCCAATCACACTTTGTATACTGATGTCTGTCATTGTTGTAGTCCAGTCTTCAAATGGATCTAAAATAGCATTCATGGTAACGATACCAATGGCTAGTATGGCACCTGCAAAGCTAACACCTGCAGCTACATTGTCTTTTTCAACCGCATCGTGTATGTCGTAGCGCATCCATGTAATAAATATCTTAGAAGCTAGAATTAATACAATATTCCCAATAACCCAATAGATGACAAAAGTACTAAGGCCAACAACTAAAGATTCAGATTCTCCTAACAAAGCACCGAATAAAATCAATCCGTTAGCAATATAGATAGCTGCTTCAATGATCCCAGAACCTTCGTTTTTGTCAACGATAATTTCTTTTTTTAGATCAAATTTTCTAAGGATTACTTTGTTGCTGATCCAAGCGGCTATCAATAATAAAGGAATTGAAAGTAAGCCATATAAAAATATATGTTGTATGTCTGTCCAAAAATTAAAACTTTCACCAACAATAGCTCCTCCAATAGCAATGGTCAATGCTGTAAAATATCCAACGTAAGAAAGGATGAAAGAGAAATTGTCTTTTTCGACTAATTCTTTCTGTATATTAATGGAGGGATGTAAGATTTTATAAGCAAATTTACCGATGATAAAAATGATAAAACCACTGAGGATGTATCCAAATGAATAAAGGAATTCGAAACTATTAAAAGCTGTATTCATGTTATTTTGTTTTAAAAGAAAGTCACTTATTATTTTCCAAAGCCTCCACTTCGTGATCGAGAAGAACTTGAGTTACTGAATCGGTTGAAGCTCCTTGTAGTTTTAGAAGAGCCATAGCTACTGCTAGAACTGTATTTTCTTGAGCTAGAGGTGGCTGCACTTCTACTTACTTTGCTTCGTACCCTGTCTTTAAATGTTTTGGGTTTTGTGCTCCAAGTTGAATTTCTGTTGTTATAAGTGGAAGTCCCATATCGGTTAGTTCTTCCGTAGAAGTTACGAGAACCATAGTAATTACGTCTGTAATAATCGTAGTCGTTTCTGTAATACATACCACTTCCCATTCCAAACAAACTTCTCATAAAACTATATTGTCCGTAAAACACCCAAAAAGAAGAGCCGTTGCTATTAGTTTGCCAAGATCCATATTTTTTATTTCCTACATAGTCACTATAACCAGCTGGGCTAGATTTTTTATTGAGTACCCCGTCCTTTTTTGACAGAATCGTCATTCCAAGATCGTTTTTGTATTGTTCAAAAGTAATGTCTGAGACTTGTTGCCAATCAGTAAGTTCTACGTCAAATTCGTCTTCTCCTTCTGTGTTATAGGCTCCAGGCTTTTGTTTGATAATCCTGTATTTGTGGTAATAAGCATCGTTATCGTCTCTGTAATCCATATCTGCAAGAATTACACTGTAGTTTTCGACACTCATGTTTTTGGTGATGATGATGTCAAGAGGGGATTTTGTGTAGGGTTCACTTGAATCACCACAGGCAGCTAATAAAAAAACTGTAGCTAGAATTAATAGGTTTTTGAGCACTTTCATTGTAGTTATTTTAATCCAAATATAATATTTTTTACATTGCTATGATTCCATTGGTAATATATTAGAAATAGCCAGTTCGTCGATGATCTCACCTCTGCTAACTTCAAATTCATCGTCTCCGTATTGTTCGATGCAAAGTGTTTTTTGTTCTTCTTCATCGAGATAATCAAAAGAAACGAGTTCTTCCCAATTTTTAGCGTCTACTTCTTTACAGTATCCAGGGCTTGTTTCGTCTAAGTAGTAGATAATGCCTTTAAATATAATTTTCTTAGGTGGTTTTTTATTTTTGTCAATGTAGTCACATACTTCATTCCCCAGCTTACGAAATTTTATTTTTTCAGAGAGTGTTGCGACAAGTCCTCCATCTTCTTCAATATGTAAAAAACGTTCTGTCTCACCATTTTTGATTACAAATTCTCGGGTGAAAAAATTGTTCCCCCAGTCGTATTCAAAGAGTGCAGATACGGTCCATGTTTCCGTTTGTAATTCAAAAATATAGCCTTTACCAAGATCCCTAACACCAATGTTAGTTGGGTCGTAATGTCTTTCATTTTTCTTTTTAAATAGGTCGAATAGTCCCATAGTTTTTTTTGAATTGTGATGATTAAAAATCCCTAAGCCAAAACTCAGGGATTGTTATGTAATAAAACTAAGGATTACAGTCCCATTTGTTTTTTAAGAGCCTCAAGGTCCGAAGATGTTTTTGAGCTGTTGTCTCCCAATACCTTGTCAATTTCTTCATCTACACTTTTGGATTCGTTAGCAATATCACCATAGGCTTCAGACAAAGCTTCTTCCTCAGTAACTTTCTGCTTCATTTTTTCAAGCATATTTACGGTGCTAGAACTATCGATAGCAGCCATTTGTTTGTTGAGGTTCTTAGTTGCTTTTGAAACTTTAACTCTCGCTTTCAGGGTTTTTAGCTCATTTTCCCATTTACTGATGTTACTTCTTAGGGAGCTTACACTAGCTTCAAGTTGTGCGACAGATTTAGAGAATTTTTCAATCTCGATATTGCTTCTGTCAACATGGCCTTGGTTTTCCTCTTTTTTTGTCAAAGCTTCAGTAGCAAGTCTATCTCCGTCGGCAGCACTCAGTTCTTCTTTTTGTACTTTTTGCAAGATCAACATGGCCTTGTTTTGGTAGTCTTTAGCCTTGGTTTCAAATTGTTTTTTCTCGTTTTGAGAACGGATTAACATGGCTTTTACTTGTGCGAGACCTTCTAGTGCCTCGGTTAAGTCTTTCTTCATGTTGCGAATTCCCTGTTCCGTCATTTTGATAGGGTCTTCAATTTTGTCAATAGCAGCGTGTGCTTCTGCTTTACTTACGTTAAATAATCTTCTAAAGATATTCATATTATTGTTGTTTTATATGTTGTTACTGTTTTTTTGAAAATTCGATAATGTTTTCAGAGTATTCGCTTAAAAGTAAGCTCAAAGAATTGATTGAGCCTTCCAGTTCGTTACGGTCTAAATTTTCAAGTTGTAAAGTGTCTCTAAAAATTACTTTTTCACCGGTTTCGTCGAGGACAAAGGCTCCGTGTACGATATCTCTGTTTTTTTTAAGTAATTCCTTGAATATGCTACTCTCTTTAGTGTTTATTTTGAAAATAAACTGCTCCATGATAAGAATTGGATTGGCTATCCCTAGAATTAAGTTGTTGATTCCTTCCTCTAGTTTTTGAATAACGATAACACCGTCTTCTTTGTTTTCGTGAGTGATGCTATAATTAAGTTCTAAGAGGTAGTTTTTGATGGTATTAAATTGTATTTCCATGTTGTTTTTATATTTTATTTAATATTACAATTTTTTTAGGGGAATGTTTGTGTTTTTTACATTTTGCTAATATTTTTAGTTTTACACTTATTTACTGTATCTTTGAGTGTTCGTTTGTGCTTATTGATGGTTCAAATATACATATAAAAAATACAATTGCAAATAAAATTAGCAAAATATGTCGTTTTTTGGAAAAAACATAAAAAAATTCGTGGTATCAAAAGGATGAGTCAACAAGCGTTTGCTGATATTTTTGATCTTAAGCGTGCTACTTTAGGTGCTTATGAAGAGGGGAGAAGTGAGCCTAAGATAGTTACTATTATAAAGGTTGCTAATTATTTTGGCATTTCTATTGATGCAATTTTGACTAAAGAGATAACAGTGAATGAACTGTTGCACTTCAACGATGCAATTACAACCGATGTAAATCAAATCGTAAAGTCGAAATTAATTTCGGTTCCTTTCGTAAATTCATTCAATATTCAAGAGTTAAAAAGTTCTTTGTCAGGAGAGTTTTCTTATGAGGCGTTACCAAAACTAACCTTGCCTATTCTAGAACGAAAAGGTTTATTGGCATTTGAAGTGCAGGATTTGTACATGGTTTCAAATGATGAAGGTTTGTATCCTGGAGATGTGGTTGTGACGCATCAGTGCTCAACTGAAGATTTAGAGGAAAACGACGTAGTTTTGGTAATGACAAAAGACGTTTTGTGTGTTCGAAGATATGGCGTAACTAAAGAATATTATACGCTAAAAGCAGATCATGCACATATCCCTTCTCTAGAGATTGATAGATCAGAACAAATTAGCTTTTGGAAAGTGTGTGATGTCTTATTGAAGCGAATGCCAAGTACGTCAAATAAACTCGAAGACCGAATCAACCAATTGGATGCAAAATTAGCAGCTTTGGAAAATAAGAAATAAAAAAGCGTTTGGTGATTACCAAACGCTTTTTTATAGAGTTGTTTAACTAGATTGTTTTGAGTAGGTAGTAGTTTTTCTTTCCTCTTTGTAAAAGAATATAGGTGTCCGCAATAAGGTCTGCTTTTGTGATTTTAAAATCTTCCTTTACTTTTTCCTTATTGATAGAAATAGAGTTTTCTTTTAGGGCTCTTCTTACTTCTCCATTAGACTTTAAGAAGCCATTATCTGAAAAAGCAGCGACAACATCAAGTCCTTCTTTTAATAAATCTTTTGATATCTCTGCTTGAGGAACTCCATCAAATACGTCCAAGAATGTTTGTTCGTCTAATGATTTTAGGGCTTCAGCAGTTGTTTTACCAAATAAAATAGAAGAAGCCTTTACGGCATTGTTGTAATCTTCTTCAGAATGCACCAATGTAGTAACTTCTTTGGCGATTGTTTTTTGTAACAAGCGCGTGTGAGGTGCTTCGGCGTGTTCAGCAATTAGTTTATCAATGGTTTCTTTGTCTAAGAAAGTAAATTTTTTGATAAAGCTTATAGAGTCCTCGTCTGAAGAGTTTAGCCAGTATTGGTAGAATTTGTAAACAGAGGTACGTCCCTTGTCAAGCCAAATATTCCCACCTTCCGATTTTCCAAATTTACTTCCATCTGCTTTGGTGATCAACGGGCAAGTCATCGCATAAGCTTTTCCTTGTGCTTTACGACGTACCAATTCCGTTCCGGTTGTAATATTTCCCCATTGGTCAGAGCCTCCCATTTGTAGTTTACAGTTTTTGTTTTCGTACAAGTGTAAGAAATCATACCCTTGGAATAATTGGTAGGTAAATTCTGTAAAAGACATGCCGTCTCCCTCTCCGCTTACTCTTTTCTTTACAGATTCCTTGGCCATCATATAATTTACGGTCAAGTGTTTTCCAATATCTCTTACGAAATCGATGAGTGAAAATTTCTTCATCCAGTCGTAATTGTTGACTAATTCCGCAGCGTTTTCTGTGGTTCCGTTAAAGTCTAAAAAACGTTCTAATTGGCTTTTAACACCTGCGACATTTTTATTCAAAGCTTCTTCGTCTAGGAGGTTTCTTTCCGCAGATTTTCCTGAAGGGTCACCAATCATACCTGTAGCTCCTCCAACCAACGCAATAGGTTTGTGTCCTGCTTTTTGGAAGTGCATTAATATGATAATTGGAATCAAGCTTCCTATATGAAGCGAATCTGCAGTTGGGTCAAAACCGATATACCCGGCTGTCATCTCCTTTTGTAGTTGCTCTTCAGTTCCAGGCATAATGTCGTGTAACATCCCTCTCCATGTCAGTTCTTCAACGAAATTTGTTGTCATTTTCTTCTTATTTTCAGCAAATATAATGTTTCAATTAACAAATCACAATATCCATGGTTAATTAGCTATTTTGGCTTATTTTTGGACTATGATATTAGTAACAGGAGGTACAGGGATGGTTGGAGCACACTTGCTTTATGAGTTGGTGCATACAGGTGAAAAAGTACGTGCTATTTACCGTTCAGAAGCCTCGATTGAAAAGGTAAAAAAGGTTTTTTCATACCACACTGATGCGGTAGATTTATTCTTAGATAAGATCGATTGGGTTTTAGCAGACCTTTCGGACTTGACTTCGCTTGAGGCTGCTTTTGAGGGTGTTACTTCTGTGTTTCATGCTGCTGCTTTGGTGTCTTTTCGTCAAGCAGATTATGATCACTTGAGAAAGGTCAATATTGAAGGAACCGCTTCTATTGTCAATCTATGCATTGCATTTTCTATAAAAAAATTAGTGTATGTTAGTTCAATTGCCGCCATTTCTAAAACAGTTGGAAAAAAGCTAATAGACGAAACAGATGATTTCAATTTAAATACAAACAACTATGGGTATGCTATTTCAAAGTACGGCGCTGAAATGGAAGTTTGGCGTGGTTCTCAAGAGGGGTTAAATGTATTGGTAGTAAATCCTGGTGTGGTTTTAGGTCCTGGGTATTGGCAGGAGAATTCAGGTGCTATGTTTTCAATGGTTGCGAGAGGTTTTCCTTTTTATACAGAAGGTGTTACGGGGTTTGTAGGTGTAAGCGATGTTGTCAAAGCTCTATTGCTGTTGCATGATGGAGATTTGGTAAATGAGCGCTTTGTTTTGGTGTCAGAAAACATGAGTTTTAAAAAGGTGTTGTTTCAAATAGCAAATTTTTTAGGAAAAAAGCCTCCGAGATTTAAGGTCACTCGCTTTATGGCTGAGACCTGTTGGCGTTTGGCTTGGTTGTATTCCTTTATAACAGGAAGACCTAATTCTTTTTCAAAGCACACGGCAAAGTCTGCTAATAAAAACTCTTTTTACAATGCTGATAAAATTCAAAAAGTAACAAGTATGAAATTTGAACCTATGGTAAAAGTAATTGAAGATATTTGTCAAAAATACCCTAAGTAATTAATCGTTGTTTTTTTTGAGCTTCCTTTTCTTCTCGGCTTTTAGAATGCTATCTTTTAATTTTTTTGCTTCTCTGACAATTCTTATGCTGTCTCTTTTTATGGAATCTCGAACTTTGATTAGTGCTTTTTGTTGTTCGTTCAACGCCTTTATGTTCGCTTGTACCTCTAGGTATATTTTCTCGTATTCGTCAATTTTAGTAGTGTAGTAGAAGTTGCTTCTTTTAAATCGGGCACTGTCAATACCATATTTTTCAAATACTGTAAAGGTATAGTCTATATTCCTTTTGTTTTGTTTGTTTGGATATGATTTTGCAGCAGTAGCTATATACAAATCTGTTAATAACAATACCATCTCTTCCTTGGTTATTAGATCTTTAGGTTTTTTAAAGATGGTATTGCTATTACAAGCTAGTACTATTAAACTGAGAAGTATAACTGCTGTGTTTTTCATCATTTAACGATTGAATTCTAGTCTTTTTCCCTTGGTATTGTCGTCAAATTTTCCATTGTCAAATATCAGATTTCCATTGACAAAAGTATGAGTAATACTCGATTTGAATTCAGTGCCTTCAAAAGGAGTCCATCCACATTTGTATAGGGTGTTTTCTTTATTTGCGGTCCAACTTATATCCATATCTACCAATACTAAATCAGCAAAGTAACCTTTTCTAATATATCCTCTGTTTTTGATATCAAAAAGGATGGCAGGATTGTGACACATCTTTTCAACGATTTTTTCTAAAGAAATTTTCCCTGATTTATATGCGTTAATCATTGCTGGGTAAGCGTGTTGTACCAAAGGACCGCCACTAGGGGCTTTCGTGTATATTTGTTGCTTTTCTTCCAAAGTATGAGGAGCATGATCTGTAGCAATTACGTCAATTCTATCGTCTAGTAATGCTTTCCACAATCCTTCTTGATCTGTTTTTGATTTTACAGCAGGGTTCCACTTGATTAGAGTTCCTTTGTCAGTATAATTCTCGTCGTTGAAGTTTAAGTGGTGAACGCATACTTCAGCGGTAATCTTTTTATCTTTTAGAGGAATGTCGTTGCGGAACAATTCCGTTTCTTTGGCTGTAGACAAGTGGAATATATGCAATCTAGCGCCTGTTTCTTTTGCGAGTTGTATCGCTTTGGATGAAGATAGGTAGCAGGCTTCTTCACTTCGAATAATAGGGTGTTGTTTTATGGGGATATCTTCTCCATATTGTTCGATGTGTTGCTGTAGATTAGCTTTGATCGTGGCTTCATCTTCACAATGCACAGAGATGACCATTTCTGTTGAAGAAAATATTTTTCTGAGCACATCTTCGTCATCAACAAGCATGTTTCCTGTTGAGGATCCTAAAAATAATTTGATGCCAGCGACTTTTTTTGGGTCAGTTTTTAGTAGTTCTTCTAGGTTGTCGTTGGTGCCACCAAACATGAAAGAGTAATTTACATAAGAAGTTTTTTTGGCAATTTCAAACTTTTTCTCTAGTTCCACTTGATTTGTAGCTTGTGGAACCGTGTTCGGCATTTCAATAAAAGAAGTAATACCTCCTGCTGCTGCTGCTCTACTTTCAGTTTCTATATTGGCTTTATGCGTTAAACCTGGTTCTCTAAAATGAACTTGGTCGTCGATAGCGCCTGGTAGTAAGTAAGAGCCATTTGCATCAATTATTTCAGTGTCTTGAGGAGCTTCCAAAGAAGTTCCTATGGCGCTAATGGTATCACCTTCAATAAGTACGTCACCAAAAATTGTTTTACCATCAGTTACGATGTTTGCGTTTTTAATCAGAGTGTTTTTCATTTCAGTGTTTTTATGAGAGTCCTTTTAGTCTTAGTTTTATTACTCCAAACACAGCTTCTGTGATTATGGATTTGTTCATTTTTGATGTACCGTGTGTCCTGTCTGTAAAAACAATTCCTACCTCTTTGATAGGAAAATTATGTTTCCATGTTTTAAATTTCATTTCTATTTGAAATGCATAACCAACAAAACGAATTTTGTCTAAGTCAATCGTTTCTAATACAGTTCTATCATAGCACACAAATCCTGCTGTAGTATCAAACAAAGGAATTCCTGTGATGATTTGTACGTATTTTGATGCAAAATAAGAGAGTAGGAGTCTTTTAATGTTCCAATTGACAACGTTGATATTGTTATTTATGTATCTTGAACCTACAGAAAGTTTTGCGCCATCATTTTTACAGGCATCGTAAAGCTTTATTAGGTCTTTAGGGTTGTGTGAAAAATCAGCATCCATTTCAATGATATATTGATAATTCTTTTTCAAGGCCCATTTAAATCCATGAATGTAAGCGCTACCTAGTCCTTTTTTACCAACTCTTCTTTCAAGAAATAAGCGCTCGGGGAATTCATTACAGAGAGCATCTACAGTTTCTGGAGTGCCATCTTTAGAGTTGTCATCGACAACGAGAATATGGAATTTCTTTTCTAAATTGAAAACTGCTCCAATAATAGCTTTTATGTTTTCAATTTCATTAAGTGTGGGTATAATGACGAGCGTATCGGACATAGATATAAAATTGATTACAAATGTATGATTTTTTATTGCTAATTTTGTTTAAAATTAAACAGAGCACTTTTATTAAGAGACATGAATATTGCTGTTGAAAGAATTTATGAGCATAGCGAAGTACTTACTTGTATGTTTGGTTTGGTATTTTTCCTTTTGACGAGCGTTCAGGTTTTGTTTCCTGTGAGACTAAAATCTCTACTTTCTTGTTTTTTCTCAAACCATTATTTCTTGGATTTTCAAGGAAGTGTTGGTATAACACAAGTTGCATTTCCGGAAAATGCTAATTCAATTACTTTTTTTTCACCTAATTTATATTCTATACTCTCAAAGCTAGGCAAATAAAGTATATTAGTTGTGAGTAACTCCAACCAAATTTTATAGAATTCATTATCAAAGTTTTTTGTAAATATTTTTTTTGTATTTCTAATGAAAAGCGAATCTTTTCTAATAGATTGATCTATGTCGTCTATTATATCATATTGAACATAATTGTTTCCAAAACCATTTGACACATATCTTTCTAAATGCCATTGTTTTAAAGAATCTTGGAAAATTCTGGTTAACTTATATTCATTTGAAAGGGAGGTATCTGTTCTAATTCGAATTTCCCTTTCATAACTCTTATCAAGAATAATGGTATCAAATAAATTATTTTCAAACTCTTGACAAAAAACCATATTTGAAAAACAAATACTTAAAATTACAATAAATCGTTTCAATGTATTTACTACCATATACCTTTATTTGTGAGTGAATAGTGATATTTACCATTAATGTAGTCATTTCCAGAACCAACTTCCCATTCAATACCCTTATGTAATATTCTTATAGGTTTATTAAACCTATTTCTTAATTGCAAATCTTTTTGACTAACTCCTATTGGATCGCATCTACCTATAGTTGGTGGATGAGTATGAAAGTGATACTTAATAGTATAACTTTCACCCATATACATTACACTCCACTCATTATTCTCATTAAAAAATGTTTTTAGCCTGTTATTATCTGAACTTGTTCTAGTATTATTTGATGCATCCAAAACAATATAATGACCATTATTTAAAGCAAAGCCTGAAACTTCCCTTGTACCACCCCAAGGAAGTTGCACTTGTTCTTTAACATAATTATACGCATCACTTTTGGATACAAAATACTCAGACATAAAATCATGGTAATTATTCCAAACTTCGCCAAATGAAAGACCAGTAGTAACCCACTCT
>JBMZVD010000021.1:0-28777 GCA_049625305.1 Flavicella sp. | reverse complement strand
TTGCTTTAGAATATAGCTGAATGTTACAAATGACTCTCATTTGTTACAGGATATTAATTACATTTGTATAACCATGCAAAAAAACATCAACATACAAAATAAGAAAGCTCGTTTTGAATTCGAGATTATAGACAAATACACTGCAGGAATTCAATTGACTGGAACGGAGATAAAATCTATCAGGGAAAGCAAAGCTCGAATCACAGAAAGCTTTTGTGAATTCAATGAAAATGGTGAATTATTTGTTGTAAACATGTACATTGAAGAATATATCTACGGTCACTCGTACAACCATAAACCTAAAAGTACAAGAAGACTATTACTCAACAAAAGGGAATTAAAAAAATTAGAAAAAGAAGTTAAAAACGTTGGTCTTACAATTGTTCCATTACGCCTTTTTTTAACCGATAAAGGTTGGGCTAAAATAGACATAGCACTTTGTCGTGGTAAAAAATTACACGACAAAAGAGAAACTATCAAAGATAGAGACAACAAAAGAGATTTAGCTCGTATCAAAAAGAACTTTTAAGCGATCAATTGACTTTGTATATTTCCTATGAGGCTACTTATAAATTTATCGATTGCTCTTAATTTGATTCGTTGGAAAAATCTTATTTTTCTAGCATTAGCTCAAAGTATATTTTATTTTTTTGTTCTATTTCCAAGTTTAAAATTTTGGCAGATTCATCCCTCTTTTAATTATTTACTTATAGCAACAATTTCTATAGCAGCTGCAGGCTACATTATAAATGATTGTTACGATACCATTTGTGATCGAATAAACAAACCTCACAAAGCTTATATTGATACAAAAATTTCAAGAAAAAGTGCCTTGTACCTCTATTATTTACTAAACTGCATTGGAATATTCGCTGGGATAAAACTTTGTATGCTATTAGGAGAAAACATGTATTCGTTTTTTTTTCTGAGTATTGTCATTGCTTTGTATGCCTATTCAAAACACCTAAAAAAAACACCTATTATAGGCAATTTACTCGTATCCCTTCTTGTTACAAGCAATACTTTGATTCTCTACTTTTTCCCGTTTGGAAATCATGGTAAAGATGCTGTGTATGTACTTCAATTTGCGTTTTTTGCTTTTTTTATCAATTTATTAAGAGAAATGGTAAAAGATTTGGAGGATATGAATGGAGACTACAATGCCGGTATGTATACCTTACCAATAATATTGGGCAAGACAAGAAGTATAAAAATTATTTTAAGCATATCCAGTCTTGTGAGCATTTTATTTATGCAGTTTTGTATTGTACAACTTGATGAAAAGCCATATTTTCAAGTTGGTTTTTTATCAGGTATTATTTTTCCCCTATTTTATTTTATGTTCAAAATATACCTTAGTAAAACTCAAAAACATTTTCATAAAATGAGTTTGCTCTTGAAGGGAATTCTTATGGTAGGACTTTTATTTATTTCTATATTATGCTTAATAAATTGATTAAAAAATACGACATCATTCTTGGTTCTGCTTCACCAAGAAGACAACAATTTTTGAAAGACCTACATATTCCACACCGGGTACAACTTTTTGAGGTAGATGAAATATATCCTGAAGAATTGAAACGTGAACAAATACCGATGTACTTGAGCCAATTAAAAGCGAAACCTTTTGAATCGACACTAAAAGTCAATGAACTGCTCATTACCTCCGATACAATTGTATGGGCAAACGAAATAGCATTAGGAAAACCTAAAAACGCAAAAGAAGCTTTTGATACCCTTCGTAAACTATCTGGTAGCGTACATGAAGTAATAACAGGAGTGTGTTTAAAATCAAAAACTAAAGAAAAAATTATACACGATACCACTAAAGTATATTTTACAGAATTGACCGACGACGAAATCAATTATTATATAGAAAACTTCAAACCTTACGACAAAGCGGGAAGTTACGGAATTCAAGAATGGATTGGTTATATAGGAGTTGAGAAAATTGAAGGAAATTATTCAAATGTAATGGGACTTCCGTTACATAAAATGTACAAGACACTTAAAGAATTTTAACTAAATACCTCTTAAAATCAAATAGAATATGCATTTAAAGCTAACTGTTTTCATATGTTTACTTTTAATATCTTGTAAAAATGATAAAAAGTTATCCTCTCCAATAAAAAGAGTTGAAATAACAAACCTTTTGACAAAAAACAATTTTAATGTTCGTGCATTAGAGATCAATGAGAATCATATCATAGCTGGAACCTCCAACGGAGAAGTATATTTGATGGATTTGGAAAATGAAAAGGAATTAATAAACATAGATATCAAAACAAAAGAAGACAGTGTAAAGAACAACTTTAGAGCCGTAGCTTATCAGAATAAAAATACTTTCGCTGTCAGTATCGAAAACCCTGCAAGATTGTATAAAAATGGACTACTTGTCTACAAAGAATCGCATCCCACAGTATTTTACAACTCTATGGCTTTTTGGAACGATGAAGAAGGGATAGCTATGGGGGATGCAACTGACAATTGCCTGAGTATAATTATTACCAGAGATGGAGGAACTACATGGGAAAAATTATCTTGTGAGAACTTCCCTCAAGGTGATGGGACAGAAAGTGCATTTGCTGCAAGCAACTCAAATATTAAAATTAGGGGAGATAAAGTTTGGATAGCCACTGGAGGTTTCAAAAGCAATATCTATTTTTCGCATGACAAAGGACATACTTGGAAAATTATAAAAACCCCCATAACACAAGGACAAGAGACAACAGGTATTTATGCGATAGATTTTTACGATGACAATCATGGATTTGCAATTGGTGGGGACTACGAAAGACCTGACATTAATTCAAAGAACAAAATAAAAACAATAGATGGAGGAAAAACATGGAAGGTTGTTGCTGAAAATAAATTTCCTGGATATAGAAGTTGCGTACAATACATCCCCAATAGTAATGCTAATAAAGTGGTTGCGGTAGGCTTTAAGGGAATAGCATATAGCAAGGACAATGGGGCGACTTGGGAAGAAGTAAGTAAAGAAAGTTTTTATACCATTAGATTTTTAAATGATACAATCGCTTATGCAGCAGGTAAGGGTAGAATTTCAAAATTAAAATTTGATTTATAAGCATTAAAAGTACCGTACAAAAAGTCAAATTAAATATGGATTACTCACTAAAATTATTATTTTTGTGGGATTACTAATAGTTCAAATCAAAGGATGAAAAAATACACATTTACAGAGAAAAAGGACACGAGATCAGGTTTTGGTGCAGGATTGGCTGAGTTAGGAAGAACGAATCCAAACGTAGTAGCACTTTGTGCTGATTTGATTGGTTCTTTAAAAATGAACAAATTTATCGAAGAGAACCCTGATAGGTTTTTCCAAATTGGTATTGCGGAGGCTAATATGATGGGGATTGCAGCTGGTTTGACTATTGGTGGTAAAATACCATTTACAGGTACTTTTGCCAACTTTTCAACAGGGAGGGTATACGACCAAATTCGTCAATCAATTGCCTATTCTGACAAAAATGTAAAGATTTGTGCATCTCATGCTGGTTTGACCTTAGGTGAGGACGGTGCAACACATCAAATACTTGAAGATATTGGATTGATGAAAATGTTACCAGGAATGACTGTCATCAATACTTGTGATTACAATCAAACTGAAGCAGCAACCATAGCAATTGCAGAGCACGAAGGCCCTGTATACTTACGTTTTGGGAGACCTGTTGTTCCAATATTCATGCCTAAACATACAGAAACAGAACATGAAAATAAGTTTGTCATTGGAAAAGCAATTCATATGACTGAGGGAGCTGATGTTACAATTGTTGCAACAGGTCACTTGGTATGGGAAGCATTACAAGCATCTGAAAAACTTGAGGAATTGGGTATCAGCGCTGAAGTAATCAATATGCATACCATAAAACCATTAGATGCTGACGCTGTCTTAAAATCTGTTGCTAAAACTGGGTGTATCGTGACTGCTGAAGAGCACAACTACATAGGAGGACTTGGAGAAAGCATCGCAGGTGTTTTAGCTAAGAATACACCAGTACCGCAAGAATTCGTCGCTGTGAATGACAGTTTTGGTGAATCAGGTACGCCAACTCAATTGATGGAAAAATACGGATTAAATGATACTGCTATTGTAACTGCAGTTCAAAAAGTAATCCAAAGAAAATAATAAAATTTAATAACCAAAACTAACTATAAATATGAAAAAAGTAATACTAAGTCTTGCTTTGTGCCTAGGTGCTTTGCAATATTCAAATGCACAGATAAGCTACGGTATCAAGGGAGGTTTGAACTTTGCTGATACAAGCATCGCGATTGCAGGATTATCTGAGGAAACTCCTGAATTGGATAATCAAACTAGTTTTCATGCAGGTGCATGGATGCGTGTAAAAGTACCTGTAGTAGGATTCTACGTAAGACCCGAGGTTATCTATACGAGTATATCGACACAAATTCCAGGAGCTAGCTTACTACCAAATGCTGTATCTGAAGTGGCTCCAAGTGATTTTCAACTAAATAGATTGGACGTTCCTGTATTAATTGGATTGAAAATGTTCGGGGTTGGTAACATTTTTGCAGGACCTGTATTCCAAAAAGTATTGAAATCGGAACTAGATGAATTTACAAATGAAGCAAATGATTTGTTAGGATTAGAAGAAATAGACCAAGATGACTTTTTTGTTGGTATGCATATTGGACTGGGAGTAGAATTTTGGAAATTAGGAGTAGATGTTCGTTACGAAACGGCTTTTTCAGACAATGTTTCGGAATTTAGCATTCCAGATGCTGCTAATTCAGCTGTTAAAAATTTCAAGTTAGACAACAGTCCAAACCAAATCATTGTTGGTTTGTCGTACAAATTCTAAAAGTATTCAACTACAAAAAAGCCGTCTTATTTTAAGACGGCTTTTTTTTGGTTTATATTACATACATATACACATAAAAAAAGCCAAGAGTTATATCTTGGCTTTTATATTGTTATGAGAATATCAAACCTGAGTTTCCATCTTGATATAATCCAAAAACTCTTGTTTTGTTTCTTTATTTTTAAAGATACCACCATACTCGGCTGTCACCGTACTACTTTCAATATCCTTGATTCCTCTTGAATTTACGCATAAATGTTTTGCATCAATCACACAGGCTACGTCATCCGTTCCCAAGGCTTCTTGTAGAGCCTGAACCACTTGCATAGTCAAACGCTCTTGTACTTGAGGTCTTTTTGCAAAATGATCTACAATACGATTCATTTTAGACAAACCAATCACACGGCCTTTTGATATGTACGCTACATGTGCTCTACCTACAATAGGCAAAAGATGATGCTCGCAAGTAGAATACAAAACAATGTTTTTTTCTACCAACATCTCACCGTATTTGTACTTGTTTTCAAAAGTAGACAAACCCGGTTTGTTCTCAGGGTTCAAACCCGCAAATAATTCCTTGACAAAAGCTTTTGCTACCCTTTTAGGAGTACCACTTAAACTATCGTCAGTCAAATCCATTCCAAGTGTTAAGAGTATTTCCTTTACACTTTCTTGAATACGGTCTACTTTCTCATCGTCTGATAATACAAAAGCGTCTTCTCGCATTGGAGTTTCAGCTGAAGTTCCCACATGGTTGTCTCCAATTTCATCTATATCGTCGTGATTCATAGTTTTGTTAGCTTCAAACATAGTACTATATTTTTTACAAATTTACGAATTAATCAACACATTCGACAATTCTTCAAAATTGCACTCTTGTTGACTACCGTCATTCATGTTTTTTAGAGTATAAGTGTTAGTTTCTATCTCTTTTGACCCTACTAAAACAACAAAAGGAATCGCCCTTTTGTTGGCATAATTCATTTGTTTTTTCATCTTTGCAGCGTCTGGATACAATTCAGACTTCACCCCTTTTTTTCTGAGTGCTCGAATTGCTTTTGTCGCATACAAAGCCTCTGTATCACCAAAGTTAATGAAGACTACTTGTGGCTTAGGCTGTTCGAAAGTCTCAAACAAATTCAATTCTTCCAATACAAGGTAGATACGGTCCAATCCAAAAGAAATACCGACACCACTCATATTTTTTAATCCAAATATTCCTGTGAGATCGTCATAGCGACCTCCACCTCCAATGGATCCCATCTTAACCCCCTCAGGTGCCGCGACTTCAAAGATAGCCCCAGTATAATAATTCAATCCTCTGGCTAAAGTAACATCCAAATTCAGAGAAGCCGATTCCAAGCCTAATTCTTCAATTGCCTCAATAACAAATCGCAAATCAGTTACTCCTTGTAATCCTTCTTCAGAACCAGCTAACATTCGTTCCAACTGAGCTAACTTTTCAGAGTTAGACCCGTCAAAAGAAAATAGAGGTGCTACTTTTTTAATAGCAGTTTCTGAAATTCCTTTAGAAAGCATTTCCTTTGTAACACCCTCTGCTCCTATTTTATCTAATTTATCTAAGGCAACAGTAAAGTCAATCAATTTGTCTTTAGCTCCAATAATTTCAGCAATACCGGACAAAATTTTTCTATTGTTCAACTTTATAGTAGTACCAAGAAGTCCTAATTTAGTGAATACCGTATCATATAACTGTACAAACTCAACTTCTTGCCACAAAGATTTGCTCCCAACTACGTCCGCATCGCATTGGTAAAACTCACGAAACCTTCCTTTTTGAGGACGGTCTGCTCGCCAAACTGGTTGAATTTGAAAGCGTTTGAAAGGCAATTCTAAGTCGTTTTGGTGTTGTACCACATACCTAGCAAATGGTACGGTTAGATCGTACCTCAATGCTTTTTCGGAAATCTGTCCCGTAATTTTTTTACTGTCTTTAGACTCTAATAGAGAGGCATCCGCTTTTTTCAAATAATCTCCAGAATTCAATATCTTAAAAATCAAACGATCTCCTTCCTCCCCATATTTACCCATCAATGTAGACGAATTTTCAAATGAAGGCGTTTCAATTGCTTGAAATCCGAAGGTTTGAAATACCCCTTTGATAGTTCCAAAAATATAGTCGCGTTTGGCAACTTCTACAGGTGAAAAATCTCTAGTCCCTTTTGGGATGCTTGGTTTTTGTGCCATGATACTTAAATAAGCTGCAAAGATACTTAAAGTAACACATATTTTTTTTAAAATTTTCAAAAAAAAACTGTGCTATACTTAGGTAGAAATTTGAAAAATAATTGAATATAATCCGTTGAAGTACCCCCCCAAAAAAAAACGCTTAAATTACATCTCTTTTAGCTCTGCAACTAATTCGGTCAAGGCTTCTTTTGCATCACCAAAAAGCATGGAAGTCTTAGAATTGTAAAACAATTCATTTTCAATACCTGCGTATCCAGCTTTCATACTTCTTTTATTCACTATAATGTGCTTTGCATTTTCAACATCTAAGATAGGCATTCCATATATTGGACTCGAAGGATCATTATGTGCTGCAGGATTTACAACATCATTTGCTCCAACTACTAATACTACGTCTGCATTGTTAAACTGAGGATTAATATCATCCATTTCAGACAAGAGATCGTAGTCTACATTAGACTCTGCTAACAATACATTCATATGCCCTGGCATACGACCCGCCACTGGATGTATCGCATATTTTACATTTACACCTTTTGCTGTTAACAACTCTTCAAGTTCATGAATTACATGCTGTGCTTGTGCCACTGCCAAACCATAACCTGGAACGATAATTACATTAGTAGCATAGTTCATCATTATTGCAGAATCACTAGAATTGGTTTTTTTGATAGTCCCTAGTGTTTTATGCACCCCTTCTTCAGCTGCAACAGTCGCGCCAAATGACCCAAAAATAACAGATCCTAAAGTTCTGTTCATAGCCTTACACATAGCAACCGTTAAAATAATACCAGCAGAACCTACCAAAATACCTCCTACTAACATAACCATATTATCATACAATATACCCGTAATAGCAGCAGCGATTCCTGTCAATGAATTTAGTAAAGAAATTACTACAGGCATATCAGCACCACCAATAGGAAGTACAAATAAAACTCCATAGGCAAGCCCAGCTGCTAATAATCCGAACAAAAACAGTTGACTATCAGAACCAGTAGTAACCATAAATACTGAAAATAAAATGATTCCAATTACAAAAAGATTATTTATGATATTGTATTGTGGTATTTTCACAACACTTTTAAGTGAACCATTCAATTTACCCCAAGCTATTAAACTCCCTGAAAAAGTTATTGCCCCTATGGCAACAGCTGACAAAATTGTGGCAACTATTGAAGCGTCAGTAGCAGCTATATTGTCATTTCCTATAAATTCAACAACTCCAATTAATGCAGCACTCGCTCCTCCAAATCCATTGAACAAAGATACCAATTCTGGCATTTTTGTCATTTCAACTTTCATTGCAATCAACCAACCTAAAATAGAACCAATTAAAATGGCAACTCCAATTAAAATGTAAATAATCGTTGGAACTTCAATATCATTTATGAAAATTGTACCCACAATTGCTAATCCCATACCAATTGCGGCTATCATATTTCCGCTTTTTGCCGTCTTGGGGCTTCCTAATTTTTTCAATCCTACGATAAACGTAACTGTTGAAACTAAATATATAATACTTAATACTATACTCATCTTATATTTTTTTAATTTGCTAAAAGTTTAAAATCAAAACTCTTATTTGTAAATTATTTTTTCTTTTTAAACATTTCTAACATTCTATCTGTTACTGCAAAACCTCCAACAACATTTAAAACACCCAAGACTACGGCAATAAAACCAAGGGCTAAGGCTACATAGTTTGCAGGATCTGAATGTAACATTACTAATATTGCCCCTACAATTACAACTCCACTCAAGGCATTTGCCCCAGACATTAAGGGAGTGTGCAACACAGCAGGAATGCTTTTAATTACTTCTACACCTACAAATATTGCTAAAATTAATATGTAAGTGATTTGAAGATTGTTACTTATAAATTCAATAAATTCGTTCATCATCTTTAGTTTTAATTTTTTCTTATTGTACCGTCTTTCACGATTAATGTTTCATCTGTAATTTCCTCCTCTAAATCCCACTTTAGCGTAGTATCCTCTGTTAGGTGCACTAAAAAGTTGTAGGTGTTTTTTGCGTATAACTCACTTGCATTGGTTGCGACACTTTCAGGTGCCATGGTAGTTCCTATAATCTTGACTCCATTGTGAATCACTGTTTCCTCTAATTTACTCAGGGTGCAGTTTCCGCCACCAGCAGCAGCTAAATCTACTATTACTGCCCCTTTTTTCATCTGACTTACTTGACTTTCATCTATCAATACCGGTGCTTTTCTACCTGGAATACTCGCAGTAGTAATGACTAAATCAGCTTTGAACAAAGAGGTATCAACTGCTATCTTTTGTCTTTTTGCAAAATCTTCTGACGCCTCTTTTGCATAACCTCCTTCGGTGGTTTCTCCTTCATTATCTACACTGATAAAAGTAGCGCCAAGTGACTCTGCTTGTTCTTTAGTTTCCGACCTGATATCTGTCGCCTCAACAACCGCTCCCAAGCGTTTGGCAGTTGCAATTGCTTGTAAACCTGCAACCCCTACTCCGTAAATCAATACTCTCGATGGTGTAATTGTTCCTGCAGCGGTCATCATCAATGGAAATATCTTGGTCATTTCATAGGCCCCAACTATCACAGCTTTATACCCTGCTAAATTGCTTTGGGAACTCAATACATCCATGTCTTGTGCTCTTGAAATTCTAGGGATAGCATCCATAGAAAATGCCGATACTCCATTGTTAGCAATGGCTTGTATCAATTCGGGGTTGGACTTGTGGTACAACTGACTGATCAGGACTTGTCCTTGACGTACGGTTGCTACTTCATCGAGATCAAAGGGATTTATTTTTATCAGTACTGCTGCCTCAGCAAACACTTCTTCTTTTGTCAAAATACGTGCTCCTGCTGCTTCGTAAGCAGTATTTGCGTACATGGAACTTTCTCCTGCCTTTGACTCTAGTAAAATCTCAAATCCTTTCGCTATTAGTTTTTCTACTATACTCGGAGAAACCGCTACGCGTTTTTCCCCTGTTTTAATTTCTTTTAATACACCGATTTTCATTTAAATTTAGTTTTTAGAAATTTATGTTCACCACATTTTTCTACGTATAGCAACGTAATTTCAATTGTATGAAGTCTCTCAACTACATCAAAAAAAATAGGGGTAACATATCTATATATAGAGACACTTTTTTATACGTTGAAAAGTGTGAGGAAATATAAATGGCTGATTTTAAAACACTAAACTAGTTAAAAAACAGCTAGCTATAAATGACTGTTAGATTTTTATGATTTAAAAAAAAATCTCCAACTATCGCTATAAATAACTCAGAAAAAAAATACAGAAAACGATTTCGGACTAACATATGTTTAATAATAAACTCCTTTTTTTTAACATGCTACTCCTTGTAATACAGTCATTTTATGGCAAAATAATCCTCAAAAACGCAAGTTTTAAAGAATTAGAGTGTTAAAAATGTAATATACGGATCAATTGATAGAAATAATCTCATCCAAACGCGTAGTGTACCGCTGTGATAGTTTTTCTTGTTTCATCTTCCAAAAACGCCCCAAATCTTGCCCTCCAAATTTGACTTTCTGACGACCTATCCCTTTGTTCAAAGTATCTACAGCTTTCATTAGCTGGGCGTGTTTTGGATTTTCATCAGAAAACAAACTGTATTGCTTTTGGTCTTCTGGTCGCAAACCTAAAACCAATACGCCTGCTTTTTTGTAGTGATAGCCTTCTCTATATATTTTTTTCAATCCGTGAATTGCCAATTTTGTCAAATCTATGGTTGAATGAGACGGATAAGGCAATTGTAAAACGATGCTATTGCGGTATTGTGGTAAGTCCTTTCGAAAAGGATTGGATTGTAAGAAAACCAAAATGCTAGTACAGCAAGTTTGCTGCTTTCTGAGTTTTTCAGCGCAACTTACTGCAAAGGAGTTGACACGTTCGCGTATGTCCTCAAAACCCGTATACATTTCTTCAAAAGTACGAGTAGTCGCTATGGTTTTTTTCGCGGGTACACTCTCCAAATCCAAACACGGTTTTCCTTCAAGTTCGTGCTTCAAACGCAAGCCTACAACACTCATCTGCTTGCGTACCCAAGCATCAGAAAGGTTAACAAAATCAAAAGCTGTATGAATGTTTTTAGCCTTGAGACGTTTGGCATGTCTACGTCCAATCCCCCACACGTCCTCTATTTTAAGCCATTTTAATGCCTTGACACGCTTTTGTTCACTGTCCATTACATAAACACCTTGGGTCTTTTCTGGGAATTTTTTTGCGATACGGTTTGCCACTTTAGACAAGGCTTTAGTCGGTGCCACACCAATACTGATAGGAATTCCCGTCCCTTTATCTATCTTGCTTTTGATTTCTCTGCAATAGCTATCTAAATCGTACATTTCAAAACCATCTAGTTTTAAAAAGGCCTCATCAATACTATACACTTCCATGTCAGGAGTATGTGCTGACAAAAGCTGCATCACCCGGGCGCTCATATCTCCATACAATGCGTAATTGGAAGAAAAGGCTTGCACATTATGAGCTTCAAAAAGTGATTTGTATTTAAAAGCTGGTGCTCCCATAGGAATGCCTAAGTTCTTTGCCTCATTACTGCGCGCTACGACACAACCATCGTTGTTGGACAAAACCACAATGGGTTTTCCATTCAAATCGGGTTGGAATACGCGTTCGCAAGAAGCGTAAAAATTGTTACAGTCTACGAGTGCAAACATTATACATTCTTAATTACATTAATCACAATTCCCCAAATCAAAAAATCATTGTCTTGGGTCACTTTGATTGGGGCGTACTTGTCATTTTCTGCGAGAAGCCAGATACAATCTGCCGCCACTTGAATGCGTTTGACTGTAAATTCTCCATCTATAAAACAAACGGCAATGCGATTGTCTCTCGGTTCTAAACTTTTGTCTATTACTAGCAAATCTCCATCGTCTAAACCTGCACCTATCATACTATCCCCTTTTACCCTCCCATAAAATGTAGTACTCGGATTTTTGATCAACTCCTTATTTAAATCTATTTTATTGTCTAGAAAATCATCGGCAGGACTTGGAAAACCAGCACTGATTCCGTTTTCCACTACGGACAAAGGCAAGCTCGTATCGGTGGCTGCTTGAAACAGCTCCAAAGAATTTTTGGCGTCTTTTTTCATTGGGGAAGTCAAATAAATGATTGTTACAAAAATACCACTTATTGAACTAAAAATCTGAAAATCCGAGAAAAGTTATGCACTAATTACAATGCTATATTTGACCCTTTTAAGAATTTGAAGGTGCCGTTATTGAATAATATTTATGTAAAAAGATCAACGACAAAGGCAATAGACCATGCACCCATCGATATACCGTCGTATGCCAAACCTGTAGAAAACTATCCCAAAAGAAATCCATATACACTCCTGTTGTCACACGTAAAAAAGCGGTAAACAAACCCCAAAAAGCCACATACCACAATACATAAATAGCTATTTTAGGTACAAAAATTAAAAGCGCTACTACAATGTCTACTATACCTACATAAAAAAGAAGTTCGTGTGAAAAGAGCTCTGTACAACCCAATGTTTTTATAGTCATATCAACAAAATTACCGGGACGTGGATAATAGCCAATCGCATACAAACCGTGGCAAATAAAAGTCAAAGCAACCAATACCTTGGCATAGCGTAACCAATGTTCCTCAAATCGGTTTGAAATGACAGCTATGTATAATGGAATCACCCCCAATTGACTGGCATGCTCGAAGAATTGCCCCAACTGATAAAACTTCTCCTTGGCACGAAGAAAAATTACAAACAAAAGTATGTAAAAAGAAAACCAAAGTAATATTTTGACAAGCTTTGGAAAACGCTGCACAAAAAAACAAGCAATGGCAGTTGACAATAATACGAGTCCAAAAGACAGTTTAAGGTTCTGAATAAAACCCTCTAATGCATCACTGATTACAAATTCAGACCAAGTCATCTCTGAAAAGAAAAGCACAAAGGGTTCTAATAAGTTTTGATCCCAAAACAAAGTTCTCAAAGGAGCATCCCAAATTAAAAATTGCCAAGATCTTCCAAACAAAACTGCAAGCAATGCTATAAATACTAACTGTTTGAATACTTTCAAAGATTGTGTGTGTTGCATAATATCGTTTATTGAAGCCTCCTTGGAAAATTATTGAGGTTTAGTATCTACCCACAAATAAAGCAAACATAAATAGTGCATCCTAATCTTTGATAAAAAAGTATAAAAAATTAAATTTATTAATTATTACAACTACCCATTTCATACTTTGTAAGTCCATTGCGTTCTGCAACACAAGCATTTGAGTAGGTAACGCCATCACAACCACAAACTGGATCATATTGTTCTGAACAAATAACATCTGGGTCTATTTTTGAGGAATCGACACACGGTGTTTCAGAAGCATTACAGGCTCCATTTTCATATTCAGTAAGCCCATTGCGCTCTGCAACACAAGCATTTGAGTAGGTAACGCCATCACAACCACAAACAGGATCTAACTCTTTCGAACAAATTTTATCATTATCTATTTTACTTGAATCTATACAGAATGCATCTAGTACTTTAAAATTGGTAATGGAATAGCCTATTTCTTCATCAACTACCATATCATCCATATCAAAATAGGCCGTTTTTGGAAAACCATAAGTCTCATCAAAAGATAGCGAGCTTGAATGTGGTTTTTGTGCAATTCTTGACTTAATTTCGATAAACAGACTATCAATTGTCTTAGGGATCCAGTCACTTCCCCAATCTTCATTACCTTCGATATTTCTAACATTTCCTTCATATACAACAATATGATAAGGCGCATTGACAGGGCAGTAACAAGAAAGAGACAAATCAAAACTATAGGAACTTATTTCTGAAGAATTCCACAAACGAAAATTTGATTCAACCTCAGCAGTAGAACATGCACCTTCAGTATAAGATAAAACACCATCTATTAAGGCATAACAACTATTAGAGTAGGTGATATCATTGCAACCACAAACTGGTTCGTACTGTTCTGTACAAAAAACGTCATTGTCTATCAAAGATGTATCAATACATTCAGAACTAGAGTCAGATTTCAGTAGATCTTCTTTTCGTTCACAAGTAAACGCCATAAATAAAAAAAGAAAGAGTGATAGTTTAAAGTATAAAACAACACTTCTTAAGTCTAGTATCGATTTTTCCATTATGCAATATACAATAAATTAATATCTTGATTTGGAAAAACTCCCTCCTAATACCAATGCTGCCGCTATTATGATTAAGTTTTTCACAATATATTGTCCTTCTAATGTTGGCAACAAATAATTGTTTTCCTGAAAAGTAACTTCTGGAAGAAATACGAGAGGCATAAATGTTCCTATCATCTGTAAGAACAATAATAAAATTGCGATTCTTGTGGTTTTTTGAAATAGGAAACAAATTCCTATCACTACTTCCCACCAACCTATGATGGGCAACCACATGTCTGGTGAACCAAAAGGCAACCATTCAACCGTAGCTTTTAGCAAACCCTCAGCGGCAGAAAGACCAAAGGGTTTTAGTATACCAAACCACACAAAAATTACAGCAAATGAAAAACGCATCATAGGGATACTTAACACTTTCATGCGCTGAATGATTAATCTGTCAATTTTATCAAATGTTGCATTCATATACTGTACTTTTTAAAATTACAATTACAGTATAAATGTAAACAAGAAACAGTCATTAAAGAAATAAAACAAACCCAAATAAGCAACAGACTATTTTTTAATGATTTTAAGAGTTTTTGAACCTGACTTACCAACTATTTTAACTAGATAGGAACCTTGTTTAAAGCTACCTACATCTAATCTATGCTTTCCTTTTTTCAATTCTTTGGAAACGATTTGTTTTCCAAAAACAGAATAAACCGTCACAACAATTCGCTGTTTTGTTTCAATATTGATTTCTTCGGAAACTAAAGTTGGATACAGTGAAAAATTAGAATTAACCGTACTGCTATGCCCTAAGGTTGTGTCGTCATATAAGATAGCTACTTCTTGTGGAGATAGCGCTGTTGTGTATACACGAACTTCATCCAAATCACCCAACCAATAATAATTGTTATTTGTGTATACAGCACTTCCAATCCTGAGGTTATTCGTAGAAACATCTGTATTTATTTCAAGTAAGCTACTATTGTGAGATGCTTGAGCATCACTTTGATTTGCAACCAAAGTCCCATCTATGTAGATTTTTACATCCTTTAAATAGGCACCATCATTGGGATCATACGTTACTGCTACATGATGCCATGTGTTGTCTTCCAAGCTACTTGGTACTGAGCGAAGAGAACCGTTTCCTCCTTCGATTCGAACCGTATTGTCATGAATCATGACACTGAACATCTTATACGACTGGTAGACCCCCCAAGTGACAATTGCTTTTCGTGAACCCTGGGTGGTTGTTTTAAACCAAGCGCTCACCGTTCGTGCTCCATTAGCACCAATACCTTTGTAGGGAGCCTCTAAATAACCGGTGCCAACACTCGGAAACGCAAAAGCATTGGAGTTATTGAACTCATAATCCGTAGTGTATACAGGTGAAATACCTCCAACAGTTGTGAGATCACGATCGTAGAAACTACCATCCTCTAAGTTGTTTGAAAACGAATAATACACTTGTAAATCCTGTGAATTAGATGGTATTGTACTAGCTTTATGTGTATCAAATGACCATACCTCTCCTTTGTCACTTTTGATTTGAATACGGTAAAAATACTCCGTGTCGCTTTGCAAATTCTCTAACAAGAATTCGTTACCTCCCTCTGAGACCGAGATGGTTTTTTGATTTTCCCACTTGTCCTCTTTTGTCAACCCCTCTTGGGTACCATAAAATACTTTGGCAGATGCATTGTTTCCTAAGTCCGTAATCTCAAAACTCAATTTCAAACTGCTATCAGAGCTAGTTTCTAGCTTTTCTTCAGTTATTTGAGCGGGCATTGCATACAATTCTTCCAGAAATTCTCCTTGCAGATATGAGGGTATTGGATCTGGATTGCCAAGCGTCAATGTTTTTTTAGCAATTCCAAGAGTACCCCAGCCTCCCATTTGCATTGCGAATGAATTTCCTTCAATTTTCCAATCTCTAAAGCTCTCCTGATGCATGTCAGAACTTCCTTCCATTTTGTGAATAGGATACCAATTTCCTGAAGTATCTCTTTGCCAACCCTTGAAGCGTGTTTCACAGACTCTATGACCATTTCGCATATTGCTTGCAGCACCAGGAACTTCGACAAAAGCTCCTGTATCTAAATAGTTAATCTCTCCTGTACTATTGTACTTTTTTCCACATCCATACAATTTCCAATGCCCATCTATAGGATCTAAATAATAACTCCAGTAAGTATTGTACTTTTCACCGGGTTGCATTCGTACAGCAATTACCTGAGTATCAGTCATAATATTTTTATAGGGATGATACCCATTAACTCCTCGTGGCTTTACTCCCGTACCTTCATGGCCATAACCACTAAAATACAAATTAGGACCGACAGCAATCAAATGGCTTTCTTGTTCAAAGGGAGGTACTGGGTCATTCTGACCATACGACCACAATGAAAAATTGTAGCCCCCAAAAGTTTGGGTATTCTTATTCCAAGTAGAACCTGTATAACCAAAAGGTGTAGTAATTGGCTGGTAAAAGTCTTGATTTTTTGTTGCAATCGTTAGTTGATGTACGCTAATTTCAATGGGATTCTCAGAAGTTGACTTCCATTTGGCATGGACTGCTTTTGCACGGTAACGTCGCATGATTGATTCAGCATTGGCTATAGCCGAACCTGATAAAATTACTTCCTTTAAATATCCTACCTCAACACCCGAAGTATGGAGAGACTTCAATTGGAGTTTTAATTCATAAAACCCAATAGTAACTGCATCAAAAACAACCTCAACTTGCTCCTGATAATTAGATGAGCTGCCGGTTTCAACCAACGTAAACTCTTTCGTTTGTTCGCCTAAATGCACTTGAACAATGGATCCTTGTTGATTTGAAGGAACTCCCATAGCAAGACGCAGCTTTAAGGTACCTGCAGTTTTTATGTCCAGACCAAATACAATCGTATCAGTAACATGCTTCCAATTATAGATGTAGTCGTAATACTCATATTTATTGTAAATAGTACCAGTAGTCTTATCTCTTTGATGTGCTTTTAATGTTCCAACCGGTGAAAAAAAACTCTCATTGGGTGTCAAAATAAGATTTTCTATGGACGAATTGAACGTTTTATCAGCTTCACGATTTTTAAACACATCTTGCGCATTCATAAAAGTCGTATATGACAAGAGCAAAAGGAAACTAGTGAGTATTTTCATAGGAATTCAAATATATATATTCCATATTAAAAAAAAACACAAAAGTTAGCTTCTTAAATACTATAAAGAGTAGTTATGTATCGATGAAATAAAATTAAATGTAAGACTTTTGCCTAAGCTCTTTAATTTGTAAATTGATTCAACTTAACCTTTTTTCTTTTTTTTGGTCTTGAAAGATTTATTACGAGTAAGTTGTACCACCAATTTTGGAATCTCAGCCCTTACTTCAAGACTTTTTTTGTGTCCCCAAATTTTATCTCTCGCACTACGGCCTGCGGTCTCCAAATTAATTTTTGGCGTTGGATAGTTGAGTTCTATACCTAAAAAGACAAGGTCTATGGGTGTCATTAACCAAGGCTCATGAATAAATTCATCGGGAACGTCCTTAAGTTCCGGTACCCATTTTCGTATAAACACTCCATTTGGATCGTGGTCTTGAGATTGTTTTACAGGATTGTATATTCGTATCGTATTGAAACCAGTGGTTCCTGCCTGCATCTGGAATTGAGGAAAATGTATACCTGGCTCATAATCCAAAAATAATTTGGATAAATGATAAACTCCCAAACGCCAGTCACAATCAAAATGATGACAAAATACTGAAACCAACATGGCACGCATTCTAAAATTGATCCATCCCGTCTCCTTGAGACAGCGCATGGTAGCATCTACCATAGGAAAACCTGTCGTACCATCTTTCCATGCTTGCACCAACTCAGGATCATTGCCATGTGATAACGTTTCATAGCCCTTGTTGATACAGTGTGTCTCGTAGACACAGGCTACCTCAAATTTTTGTATAAAATGACAGTGCCAATGCAAGCGCGTGATCAACCCGTTAAAACTTCTTTTGTATATTTTATAGTTAGGATGACTTTTTACATATTGGTATGCTTGACGAATCGAAAGATTTCCCCAAGCCAAATAAGGAGACAAACGTCCACATGACTTTCTACTTTCTGTAGGTTTTGAAATGTGACGACTGTAATTTTTCCCGCGGTCTTGACAAAAAGATTTCAAATACTTCCAAGCATACAACTCCCCTGCTTTTTGATAGGCTTTAGGATATTCTTTAAGACTATTTTCAAATGTATGCTCTAATGGAAAGGGATGGTCTACAGCTAATCCTGCCCCTTTTCGAAAAGGTATCTCAGTTTGACTTTGACTCATAAAAGCATACCATTGTTGGTCCCAACCCGAACGGTTTTTAATTCCCCTCACAATACCGTCTCGCTGAAACTCTTGCCAAACTATTCCCTTGGCAGCAAGTAGGTCTTTTACATCTAGATCGCGCAACCAACTTTTAGCAATTCCGCTTTCTTGGTAGGAATACACAGTATTCACATCAAATGTTTCTGTCAAATATGAAAACACTTCAGTTGCTTCCGCATGAAACACATGTATTTTTTGATCGTAGGGTTGCAGTTGTTCATTGAGTACAGCAATTGAATGATAGCAAAACTGCAAGTGGCGCAAAGCACTATCAGGATGCTCCATCAAGGAGGGTTCAAATATAAAAATTGGCAGAAAAGAAATAGCAGCTTGAGATGCCTTTAAAAAAGGTAAGTGGTCTCTGATCCTTAGATCTCTTTTCAACCAAACAATATTTACATGTTGCTGTTCCACTTTTCTTACTTTAATTAACACCTTGTATAAAGGCTCAAAAACTATATCATAGAGAACTGTTATGGTACTTCAAAATCTTACTTATAAATACAGGCGATGCTTTATGCTTTCGAAGTCAATCGCAATTTGTTCATAGTAGCGTTCAGTTCAAAACCTAATAATAGGATGATGGCATTCAACCATATAAACAACATTACAATTAATAGGGTACCTATAGAACCGTATAGTTCATTGTATTTTGCAAATTTAACCACATAGACGCCAAAAATATAAAATGAAATCACATATAGAATAGTGGTTAAGATAGCGCCTACAGAAAAGAAAGAGGAATATTTCCCTTCTTTCGTTCCAAAAAAATACAAGAGCGATACCGTAGTAAATATCATAAAGACCAAAAACAAGTAACGTACGTTTTCCAACCACATAAACTCCGAACTTAACCAATTGTTAGCGATTAACAAGTCCAATCCAAATTGGAATAATATAGTTCCTACAACCGTAACAATCAATAGAAATGACATTAAAAGGGAGGTTCCAAGTGAAACTATATAGGCTTTTACTACAGTTCGAACCTCAGTAACATGATAGGATATTTCAAATCCTCCAAAAATAGCATTGACCCCATTGGTCATCAAAAATATCGACACCAAAAAACCAAAAGACAACAATCCTCCGTATTTATTATTTGCGATATCTTCTAAAATAGGAACTACAGCCTCGTATGTTTTAGGAGGCAATGCTTCAGATATCAATAACATAAAACTCTCCTGAAAACCATCTACAGGTATATATGGAATAAGTGTCAACATAAACAGTAAAAAAGGAAAAACAGCCATGAACAAACTGTAGGATATTCCTCCTGCTCGAGAAGTCAACGCACCTTTTACAATCCCGGTAAAATAAACTTCTATCAAATCGTACAAGGACAATCCTTCCAACCCTGGAATTTTTATGTTTTTTAAAAAATTGACAACTTGATTCATAATAAGTACTATAGGATACTTAATTTTTTATGTTTAATAGGCTTTCAAACTAAGGTCCATGTTGTATACAGAGTGTGTCAATGCACCAGAAGATATATAGTCTACTCCACATTCTGCATAATTTCTCAAAGTCCCCTCATCAATACCTCCAGAAGACTCTGTCTGACACTTTCCATTGATCATGGCTACTGCTTTACGAGTATCTTCGTAATTGAAATTATCGATCAATATTCTATGAATTCCATCGGAACGAAGAATTTCTCGTATTTCTTCTAAATCCCTTGCTTCAATTATAATTTTCAAATCCCTACCCGTCTCTTTAAGATACGTTTGGGTTTTTTCTATAGCTTTTGTAATCCCTCCTGCAAAGTCGATATGATTGTCTTTAAGCATGATCATGTCGTAAAGGGCAAAACGATGGTTGACCCCCCCTCCAATTTTGACGGCCCATTTTTCAAGAGCACGAATTCCTGGGGTTGTTTTTCGGGTATCTAATATTTTGGTTTTGGTCCCGTCAAGTAATTCAGTGTACGCTTTTGTTTTTGTGGCAATTGCACTCATACGCTGCATGACATTCAACACCAATCGCTCAGCTTTTAGGATTGTATGTGAACTTCCTGAAACGGTAAGTACGACATCACCTGGAACCACAGGAGTTCCATCCTGAATCAAAACGTCAACCTCAGCAGAAGCGTCTACATATTCGAATACTCTTTTTGCAAAAGCAACACCTGCAATGATACCCGTGTCTTTGACTAGCAATTTTGCTTTTCCTTGTTCGCCTTCGGGTATACATGCCAAAGAACTATGGTCGCCGTCTCCGACATCTTCACGAATGGCATTTTCAATTATCAAATTCAATTCTTTTTCAAACTGTGCATCACTGATCATAGGTACTATTTTAATACTACAAAAATACCCATTTATCTCTATATTAAACAGAAAAAAAAGGCGAAATTCATCTAGAAACATAAAATATCTTCAAAGCTACTAAGTGTCAATTCCCTATATTTGCGCCATGAAGATTAAACTTTTGGCTATCGGTAAAACAGATGATGCACATTTAAATGCATTGATAAACACTTATCAAAATAGGTTGAAACATTATATCAAGTTTGAACTGGAAATTATTCCGGACATTAAAAATGTGAAAAACCTTTCCCAGAGCCAACAGAAGGAAAAAGAAGGAACTTTAATTTTAAGTAAGTTAGCACCTACAGACCAACTGGTAATTCTAGATGAAAAAGGGAGAGATTTTCGTTCTGTTGAATTTTCCAACTTTCTGCAGAAAAAAATGAATTCTGGCATCAAGCAATTGGTATTTGTGATCGGAGGGCCTTATGGTTTTTCAGAGGCAGTCTATAAAAAAGCGCAAGGAAAAGTATCTTTTTCTAAAATGACTTTTTCACATCAAATGATACGTTTGTTTGTCGTTGAGCAAATATATAGAGCTTTTACGATTCTTAAGAACGAACCCTACCACCACGAATAAATTTTTCGGATGCTTTAGTGATGTGATTAAAGTAAATGAATCACTTATTTTTTGCTTCAATCCAACGAGACATATATTCAGTACTTCGCATACTGTGATGCAACAACATACTGCCCATAAAATTCTGATTTCTATGCCTGTGGAGGTTGTGTTGTAATTCCTTTACTTGTTTCAAAAATTCTGCTACATATAGTTCCTCTGAAAAGCTTTTTAAAATTGCAGCAGCATTTTCTTGAGCAGATGACCATAGCGTTTTGTCACTATATAGTTGCTTTGCAGCCAGTACCAGTTCCTTTTCCTCCTTGGCCACTATTCCTGCCCATGGCAAATTGTCATGCATACCTTCTGCTCCAATGGGGGTTGTAACACATGGTGTACCTACCGTCATGGCATCTATAAATTTTCCTTTGAGTCCCGCTCCAAAACGTAAGGGTGCCAAACAAACTCTAGCAGATTGCAATACCTGTTGTGCATCCTTAGCCCAACCTTTTATAAAAAACCTTTCCTTTTCGTTGTGAAGTTGCATGGCTTTTTGAGGTGGATAAGACCCATACACATGCATTTCTGCCTTTGGAAGTTCTTCTCGTAACATAGGCCAAATACTCTCTTTAAGATAACGAACACTATCCCAATTCGGTTCGTGTCGAAAACTTCCTATGGTACAAAAATGGGCTCGCTCTTCAAAAGTAGGCCGTTTTGATAATTCCTTTTCAGAGGATGGTTTTACTAAAAAAGGTAAATAGTATATAATTGTTTCAGGTACTTGAAAGTAGTTCTTTAGCAAAGACATTTCATAGGTTGAAATCATCAATGTCAAATCACTTCTAAAGATACTTGCAATCTCTCTTTTAGCAGTATCCGAGTTCAAATCTTCCAGCTTAAAAACTCTTTTTTCTTTGACGGCTAAATGTCTCGCTTTACGCAAACAGTGCAAATCTTCAGTATCTAAAATACGTAAAGCATCAGGACAAGCAGTGGCTACCCGCCAACCAAACTGTTCTTCCATCATAAAGCGATCAAAAAGAACTATCTCAGGTTGTAATTCTTTGACAAAAACATCAAAACTATCGTCGTTTAAAAGTATGGCTTGTGCATGCACTCCTAAATCCTCAATTGGATATCGATTGGGGCTATCTTGTGTAGCAGTTGCGAAAGTGATGTCCCATTCTTGGGCTTTGAAAAGTGAAATCAATTGCAACATGCGACTGCCAGCCGCAGATGATTTGGGTTCTGGCCAAACAGTACCAATAATTAACAACTTTTGTTTCATTGCTTTAATCGTTTTTGAGAATCGACAGCACCAATTCTTTTGTCATCTTTCTACCAGCGGCTTTTTCTCGAAGGTCTGCAAAAGAATATCTAAAATCACATCCTGAAGCATAAGCAGAACACCCATAAGCTGTTTTACCACGAATCACGGTACCTTTTTGACATTTTGGACATTGTATTGCTTCTGGTTTTTCAGAGGATTCATTTGTTTTGGGAGACTCAGGAGAAAGTTCCAACTCAAAAGAATCGTTGAAACGAATACTACCATCACATTTTTTACCATCTATTTTGAACCCTTTCAAAGGAAGCGTTGCTCCTTTGTTCAAAAGTCTCTTTCCTTGGTTGACAGATATTTTTTTTCCTAAAAACTCAAAAGGAAGAAGAAAGTCACATCCTTTTTTATAAGCAGAACAACCATAAGCTGTACTTCCTTTCAACAGTTTGGCATTCTTACATTTTGGACAATCCATACCGGCAAGCGCAGCCGTTTTTGTTTTTTTAGTTATTTGTTTTGGGGTTTCCACTTCCGAAGAAAAACGTTTGATATTTTTCTCCATTCGCACTTCTACCACCAAATCGTCAACCATTTTTTTCATGTTTTTGATAAACTGCCCAGCACTGTAATTCCCTTCTTCTATTTCTTTCAATTGCTTTTCCCATTGCCCAGTTAATTCAGCTGACTTTAGCAACTTATTTTGAATGGTATCAATCAGTTGAATTCCCATATTTGTTGGGAGTATTTGCTTTTTATTTCGGGTGATGTATTTGCGTCGAAAGAGTGTTTCAATGATATTGGCTCTTGTTGAAGGCCTTCCAATACCATTGGCTTTCATCAAGTCGCGTAACTCATCATCTTCTACTTGTTTGCCTGCAGTCTCCATAGCTCGCAACAGGGTTGCTTCAGAGTAATTCTTTGGAGGTTTGGTCTCTTTTTCTAAAAAGGAAGGACTATGAGGACCACTTTCCCCTTTGGTGAATGTAGGCATCAACACCTCAGTATCTTTTGTTTTGGTTGACTTTGATTTTGGGAAGACCACACGCCATCCTGGAACGAGAATCTCTTTTCCCGTAGCCTTGAATGTAGTCTTTGCTGCTTTTCCAATTACTGCGGTGTTTGACACCTCACACTCAGGATAAAATACTGCGATAAATCGCCTGGTAATTACATCGTATACATTGGCATCATAGGCACTGAGTTGTCCTTCAATACCTGTCGGAACAATAGCGTGGTGATCAGTAACTTTTTTTGAGTCAAAGACTCGTTTTGACTTTTTAATTTTACTTTCTAAAAGGGGTGCTGTCAATGCGCTGTATTGGGTCAAATTACGCAATATACCAGCTACCTTTGGATACATATCATCGGGTAAAAAGGTTGTATCTACTCTTGGATATGTAACCAACTTTTGTTCGTATAATTTTTGGACAATTTTCAAAGTTTGCTCGGCTGTATAGCCAAATTTATTGTTGCATTCTACTTGCAAGCCAGTCAAGTCGAATAGCTTAGGTGCATATTCTTTCCCCTTCTTTTTGGTAACTGATACAATCTCAAAAGGGGATTCTTTTACGGCATTTAGTGCAGCTTCTCCATCTTCTTTATTGAGAAAACGTCCTTTTTCATTATTAAAAATGATATTTCTGTACTCCGTTTGCAATTCCCAATACGGTTGTGGTTTAAAATACGCTATTTCTTTGTGACGGTTGACCAACATTGCTAAAGTAGGAGTTTGCACCCTACCTACAGAGAGCACTTGTTGTTGGGCTCCGTAGCGAAGGGTATACAATCGAGTGGCATTCATACCAAGCAACCAATCTCCAATAGCTCTGGAACTTCCAGCATAATAAAGGTTGTCGTAATCAGCTGCGTCTTTTAAATTTTCAAAACCTGTTTTGATAGCTTCAGGGGTCAAAGAAGAGATCCACAACCGCTCTACTTTTCCTGTATAATTGGCTTGTTTGAGTACCCATCTTTGTATCAACTCTCCTTCTTGTCCAGCATCCCCACAATTGATAACGCAATCTGTAGCATCGAACAATTTTTTAATAGTATTGAATTGTTTTTGAACCCCATCATTGGTTGTTAGTTTGATGTCAAATTTAGTGGGTAACATCGGCAAGCTGTTTAAATCCCAACGCTTCCAATGTGGCTTGTAATCATCTGGAGTAAATAAGGTACATAGGTGTCCAAATGTCCAGGTTACTTGATACCCATTCCCCTCAAAATAACCATCATGTCGTTGATTGGCACCTAATATGGCAGCAATCTCTCTGGCAACACTTGGCTTTTCAGCAATACAAACCTTCATAAATTTGATTTTTTCATTGGGAGGAATTCACAAACTTACACAACTATTTGGAATTAAAAAATAATTCATTTGTTAGTGAAAGCAATCATTATGGCTAAGTTTTTGATAGTCTTAACAGTGTATGACTTTCAAATATGCTACATTTACAATTCAATTTTCAAAAATGAAACTATCATTCCAACACAGTAAATTTTCAATCTCTTTGTTTCTGTTTTTTTGGGGGTTCCTATCTGGTTTTTGTCAAATAGACAACTCAAATGGCAACAATTTTAAAAGTGGTCTTTCCGCAGGGGTAAATACTCAATTTGAAGCTATAAATCCTACACAACAAGCAGCACTGTTTGAAAATGTATTGCAACAACGTATGCAGAGAGAGCATGAAGATAAATCCAGAGAAGCCCTTAAGAACAAAGGTATTATCAGCAAGCAAGAATTGTATGAAAAACAATTTGCCTCTGAGATGGCTGCTTTACAAAATACCTATGCAAAAATAGACCAAGATCTTGGAGGGTTTAGTACATTGAGTAAAAGTGTTACCATTGTGTGTAGAGATTTTGCATTGCCGGATGGCGATAAGGTTACGATATTTCTCAATGACGAACCTGCGGTTCGTTTTGTAGAACTGACTCAAAATTTCCAACAATTTATGTTGCCTCTAAAACCAGGATTGAATAAAATTTCATTCAAAGCACTCAATCAAGGGAGTTCTGGACCAAATACTGCTGCCTTTTTGATATATGACAGTACTGGTAAATTGCTATCCTCCAATCAATGGAATTTAGCAACGGGAGCAAAAGCTGTGCTAACTATTGCAAGAGACGAATAAAAAGTTGGAATGAAATTTAAAGAACTTATATCCAAACAATCTCTAATTGAAAATGCCATACTTTTGGGAATGAAATCTCAAAAAAAGTTAGCTCCTTCGTATAGGGAGGGAATTCTTCATGAGAACTCAAAATTAAAAAAACCTAAACTCGCAGCTGTTTTAGCATTATTCTATCCTAATGACTCTGGAAAAGCGACTATAGTATTGACAAAAAGAGCTACTTACAATGGTACACATTCTGCTCAGATTAGTTTTCCCGGAGGAAAGAAAGAAGAAACTGATACTTCTCTTTCAGATACTGCATTACGTGAGGCTTTTGAAGAGGTGGGTGTTTCAACAGATAAGGTACAGGTTGTAAAAAAAATGACGGATTTGTATGTTCCTCCCAGTAATTTTCTGATTACTCCCTATCTCGCTTTCACAAACAAAAGACCTGAATTTGTAAAAAACCACGAAGTTGCAAAAATAATTGAAGTTACTCTTGAGCTTTTGTTGAATGACGATTCAATCAGGCACAAAACTAAGACTAATAATATTGGTCATGCATTAATTATCCCTTACTTTCAGTTTGAATCTGAAGAAATATGGGGAGCCACAGCCATGATACTTAACGAAATCAAAGAACTGATAAAAAACCTTTAAAAACCGATTTTTTTGGTAAATTTGCCTCTATTAAAAATCAAAATTTAATGCAACTACTTAAAAGAAATCCCTTTGGTCACATTTTAATTGTAAAAAAATGGCTTATTCGAATTGCAGGGATTATTTCTCATAGGAGATACAATAAATTTAACACACTTCACATAGAAGGTTCAGAAATGATTCGAGATCTTCCAAATCAAAACGTCCTATTTGTATCGAATCATCAAACCTATTTTGCTGATGTTGCAGCCATGTTTCACGTATTCAATGCATCCCTAAAAGGAAGAGTAGATTCTATTAAAAATATTGGGTATATATGGAACCCAAAGCTAAATTTATACTATATCGCTGCTGCAGAAACAATGAAGGCAGGATTGCTTCCGAAAATATTTGCATATATGGGTTCTGTATCTATACAGAGAACATGGAGAAGTGGTGGTGAGAGTGTAAAAAGACAAGTAAAAATGTCAGACATCAGCAATATTGGAACTGCTTTAAATGACGGCTGGGTAATTACATTTCCTCAAGGAACTACTAAGCCTTTTAACCCAATCAGAAGAGGTACTGCACATATTATAAAAACCTACAAGCCAATTGTTGTACCCATTGTAATTGATGGTTTTAGAAGGTCATTTGATAAAAAAGGATTGTTGATAAAGAAAAGAGGAGTTCTTCAATCCATGGTGATCAAAAAACCTTTGAAAATAGATTATGAAAATGACACATTTGATGATATCGTAAAACAAATAGAATACGCTATTGAACAGCATCCTTCTTTCCTAAAAGTACTTTCAGTTGAAGACTATAAAAAACAGGAAGATGCCCTCAATAAAGAGCGTACATTTTGGAAGTCCAACTAAGTAAAAAGTAAATAGTTCGTACTTATTTATCCTTCGGATTACGTTGAATCTTTTTTAGTAATGTAATTTTAAAATTTAACATGACTATCACCCAACTACATTATATTTTATCTGTAGCAGAACACAAAAATTTTACAGTTGCTGCAAATCATAGTGCTGTGAGTCAACCAACATTAAGTATGCAGATACAAAAGTTGGAAGAACAGTTAGATATTCAAATTTTTGACAGAAGTAAAAAACCAATTTCACTTACTAAAATCGGTGAAAAGATTGTTGCTCAGGCAAAGATTATCGTAGAAGAATCAAAAAGAATCAATGACATAGTAGACCAACAAAAAGGCTATATCGGAGGTGTGTTTAGACTGGCTTTGATTCCAACTGTAATGCCTACTTTACTTCCACTTTTTTTAAAAACATTTTGTAAAAAATACGAAGATGTTCAATTGGTTATTGAAGAAATGACAACTGAAGAATGTATCAAAAAACTCTCCGAAGGCCATATTGACGCTGCAATTGCTGCAACGCCATTGGAAGAAGATAACATTATAGAAAAACCCTTGTATTACGAACCGTTTGTTGGTCTAGTACCCACATCTAATACACTTTACTCTGAAAAGGAGTTGTGTGTTGACAAACTCAATGCCAATGAAATTTTATTGTTAAAAGATGGGCATTGCTTTAAGGATAGTATTCTAAACATGTGCAGTTCGATCGAACAAGACAATAGCAAATCTTTTCAACTTCAAAGTGGTAGTTTTGATACTTTGATAAAATTGGCAAAGGAAGATCTAGGTATGACATTACTGCCTTATCTACACAGTATGGATATTGCAAAAGAAGACCGACATATGCTACGGAATTTTGAAGCTCCTGTTCCTGCTAGAGAAATCAGTTTGTTGTATCACAAGTCTCAATTAAAATTAAAGTTGATTGATGCCCTAAAAAATACCATTGACGGATTGGTACGAGGCGCGATAGCCTTTCAAGATGTCAAAATTATCAGTCCAATACAACAAAAATAAAAAGTGCCTATACATTTTGTACAGGCACTTTTTTTAGTTCAATCTGAGCAACAGATTCTTGTAACTCAGGTTTGTTGAGAATAAAGTTACTCAACCAAATTTCTAATTCTTTTAATTCGTAGGGTAATAATTTTTTTGTTGCTTTTATTAATTCATTTCTAAACAACTCTTCATTAAAACTTACCTTTTCAAGTACAGTTTTTGTGTACTCATAAACGGCTCTTGACATGCATTTTTTTTTTCAATTTCTAGCGAGTCAAATATAGACAAAAAAAGGAGTAAATCTAGATTTACTCCTTTTTTTATTAGAAATTTAACAATCAAAACACATCTTAAAGTGAATTGATTTTTTTAATCAAATCGTTTGC